>JAHEAS010000560.1 GCA_024642645.1 Saprospirales bacterium
ACCAGCATGAAGAAAACAAAGAGGTTGAGGTAGGCAAAAAAGCGACGAAAGCCGTCGTCTTCCCACATATAACCCGCTGAATACAAATGAATTAAGAAACCAACACCTGTAATAAACATCAGGAATACCGCTGTCAATCTGTCCACCAGAAAATTGAAAAGCGAGCTGAACGTACCGCTGGAAATCCATTCGTACACATTCACCACTGCCATGTGTGGGTTGTTCAGTTGGTCGTAAAAGATAATTGCGGAGCAAACAAACGAAGTGAACACACCGAGACATGCCACCACAGCAGTTTGTGCTTTCGACAACCAGCGGAAACTAGACAGTATCACCAAGAAACTGACAAGCGGTGCAAGGGCGGCTATTTTTATAATTAATTCCAAGTCTTATTGGTGATTTTATGGCAAAGGATTTCTAATCCCTACCATTTAAGTTTACTTAAAATTGAAGTGTCGGTTGATTGAAGGTTTCTAAAAATCATCATCAAAATGGCCAAGCCAACTGCTACTTCTGCCGCTGCAACGGCCATGATGAAAAAGACAAAAACTTGTCCCTGCGCTTGTCCCCAAACGGTGGAAAAAGCAACCATCAGCAAGTTCACCGCATTGAGCATCAACTCGATGCACATGAACTTTATGATGGCATTCCGGCGGAACATTACCCCGAATGCACCGATGCAGAACAGAATGGCAGAGAGGATTAGGTAATAGTTAATTGGCATAGATTATTGAGGGAAAAGGAATAAAGATTGAGGAATTTCCTGACATTCCTCAATCTTCATTCTTCACACCTTGCTTAAATTTTTTTTACTCAAAAGCACCGCTCCCACCATCGCTGATAGGAAGAGCAATGCAGATATTTCAAATGGCAACAGAAACTCATTGAACAGGCTGTGGCCAAGGCTTTCGACGGTACCGATGTCATTGGCACGGTTAACTGTGGCACTCAGGTCGGCCTGCTTTCCTGCTACAGTCAACACCAAAAGCAATAGCCCTGCGGAAATGGCAGATACGATTTCGAACATGGTTCGCTTTTTAATGCCCATATCGCCATGCATGTTTACCATCATAATAATGTAGAGGAAAAGCACCATGATAGCCCCAGCGTACACGATGATATGAACTGCTGCAAGAAATTGGGCATTCAACAAGAAGTAGTGCCCCGCTATGGCGAAAAATGTCAGTATCAGGCAGAGTGCACTGTAGACGGGGTTTTTCACCACCACCACTAGCATAGCGCAAAGCACCGCCACTGCTGACAAAAACCAAAAAAGTATTTCTGAAATTGGCATTCAATGCTTTTTTGAAGATTTGAGGATTCGAGGATTTGAAAGTCCCGTTGTCGAATCCTCGAATCCTTAAATCTTCGAATCCTCAAAAGTTAAGTTATGGTCGTGGAATTTATCCTTTTTGAATTCCAAAACCGCAGGCGTTTGTCGTATGCTCACGTCCACCGGATTATCCATCGTTTCGACCAGTTTGTCCTTGCCGAATACGAAACCATTGCGACCATAGTTGCTGGGAATGAGGCGGTCTGTGAGAAATATAGCCTCTTTCGGACAAGCTTCCTCGCACAAGCCGCAAAAGATGCAACGCAGCATGTTGATTTCGTAAACGGCTGCGTACTTCTCTTCCCGGTACAGATTTTCCTCACCTTTCTTGCGTTCGGCAGCCGTCATGGTGATGGCTTCCGCAGGACAGGCAACGGCGCAAAGCCCGCAGGCTGTGCAGCGCTCGGCACCCGCTTCATCCCTTTTCAGCACGTGGTGGCCACGGTAAACTGGCGCAATTGGGCGCTGCTGTTCCGGGTATTGTACCGTTGCGCTTTTCTTAAAAATGTGGCGAAACGTGATGGACATCCCCCCTGCGATGGCAGGCAGATACATACGCTCGGCGAGCGTCATCTGCTTTTTTTCCATCACTTTGCTTCTGTTCGTTAGCATAAGTAGCGTCGGCTTTAGCCGGCGTAGTTTAATCGCCTTTAGGCGGTTAGTTTTAATTTGCCACAACCTGAAGGTTGTTGGACGGCACCGGCTAAAGCCGATGCTACGCTATTCTCAACCCATTCGGCACCTGCCTATCGGGCTGCAAAAGTGTGATTTCTTTTTCATCTCCAACTACTCCGAGCACCAAACATTCGGACATAAAATTGGCGATTTGTTTAGGGGGAAAATTGGTGACGGCTATCACTTGCTTTCCCACCAAATCTATCTTTTCGTACAATTTGGTGATTTGGGCGGAACTGCGTTTCACACCAAAATCCCCAAAGTCGATAGTCAACTGGTAGGCGGGCATTTTTGCCTTTGGAAAATCCTCGGCGGAGATGATAGTGCCTACCCGCATTTCTATTTTTTCAAAGTCGGTCCAGGTTAACATCTTTAGTTTATTTGTTAGCCACACCTATCAAAAATTCGCTGCTCGCCCCTCCGTTCAAGTATTTGTGAAACAAAATCTTCAGGTTGTGCGGCAAATTCAATTCCTTGCTGTTGAAAATTTCACAAGCCGTTTTTTCAATTTGCAAAGGCGCCTCTACACCAAAAACTTCCATGGTCAAAGCGGTGGCCGTTTTTTCCCGAAAGAATACTTCATGTTCGAGGCTATCCCCGACCGTTTCATTTACCAAAGTCGTCAAAACGGCAAGTTGAGCTATGTCTGCTGTTTGGTAATCTTTATAAGAAGTTCTGCTCAGCTTATCAAGTTCTTTTTCCGTCAATACTCTCCCACATTTGAACCTTGACAGGCTGGCTTTGCTGACACATCCAACCACTGAAAAAACTACCAGAGCAAGGAATATGAAGCTTGTTTTGAATTTCATTTAGTTCAATTTCCCGGTGAAATACATCACCATTCCGGTTATGAAAATATTCAGCAACGATAGCGGTAGCAGCACCTTCCAGCCGAGGTCCATCAGCTGGTCATAGCGGAAGCGGGGCAGCGTCCAGCGAATCCACATGAACAAGAAAATGAAGCAGAAAACCTTGAGGAAAAACACACCTGTCTGCACGATGGCAAGGGCATTTTCACTCAAACCCAGTTCATGTTGGAATGGGAAATTGTACCCGCCCCAAAAGAAGCTGACCAAAATTGCCGACGAAATGAACATGTTGATGTACTCTGCGAAGAGGAACAGTCCCAGTTTCATCGAAGAATACTCGGTGTGGTAGCCGCCGATGAGTTCCGTCTCACATTCCGGCAGGTCGAAGGGCGCCCGGTTTGTCTCCGCAAAGGCACAAATCAGGAAAATCAGGAAGGCCAGCGGCTGGTACAGCACGTTGGCGAAGCCAGCATCTTGCTGCGCAACGATTTCCCGAAGGCTCAAAGTCCCCGTCATCACCACCAGCGCGTCGTCCT
>JAHEAS010000561.1 GCA_024642645.1 Saprospirales bacterium
GGGAGGTCTAGCACTTGCTCGACACCCGATACGAGCTGCCAGTGACAAAGGTAGATGTGGCCAGCGTGACCCCGCAATTGCTCGAAAAATACAACGTGCTGGTGATGCCCAGCGGCAGCTACGGGCAGCTCAACTTGGAGGTCATTCGCAATTGGGTCAATAACGGTGGCACGTTGGTGGCAATGGAAAATGCCGTTAAATGGCTGGAAACCAAGCAGTTGGGAGGAGTGGTCTTTAAAAAAATGCCAGATGAAACCGCTACACCTACCAAACGGCGGCCTTATGGCGGAGTGTCCGAAGACCGTGGCTCACAGGAATTGAACGGGGCGATTTTTGAGGCAGAGCTGGACCTGACGCACCCGCTGGCATTTGGATTTCGGCGGCCAATGCTGCCCGTGTTCAAGAGCGGTGAACTGTTTGCGGAGCCACCCAAAAACGCTTACGCCATGCCAATGGTCTATTCGTCCAGCCCTTTGCTGGCGGGGTTTGTTCCCAAAAAATGGAAGCCGCTGGCGCCGAACAGCGGCTGTGCTTTGGTGGGCGGGCAGGGCAGCGGGCGCATCATTTGCCTGCTAGACGACCCAAGTTTTAGGTCGTTTTGGTACGGGACGGACAAGCTGCTGGCCAATGCGATATTCTTTAGTAACATCATTTCTATGCAGACTTTAGAACGAAAATGAACAAAAAGGCCATTTTTTTCGATTGCAACGATAGGGTGTTGTTTGAATAATATTCATGGGAAGAATCTTTTTTAATGGTTGTTAATGCGTCAGTTAGCTTAAGGATGTGATAGCCGCAAATTTGGTTGTTGTAAAAATGTATTGGCATAGAACTTGGTAATATCAGTGAAGACAATTAACAAGGCCTTGCTCGAGGCCTTGAAATTAAGTACGATTCTTAAAGACAAACTCCACTCACCCTGCACTTACACTTCCCTTTTAACCTTTTGACTTCTCTAAAGTAAGGAAGTACCCCCCCTTTGATTTTTGATTACCCCCCAAGGTGATTTTAAATTTTGTGATTACTTATTCAAAAACTCAAGTTGATTCTTTTCGCTTCTAAAACAAGTGAATTGAATTCTTTTTCAGTTTTTTTGACTTGCCCACAATTGTCAAGTGGAAAGAGTCAAAATAGCGTTTTGGCGCAAAGAGGATAAGAAGTCCTACTACCCGCACCATTTAAAAACTCTGCATCTACAAGTTTGCTCATTTTGATGAGCAGATTGTTCTTTTATTAATTCATGAGCAGTTTTCTCTGCTAATTATTTGGCGTTCAGGTGGTTAAACAAACCCAAATTTAATGATACTAAAGTCTATGACATTGATTTTTGGCTACGAAAAGAAGATTTTGAGCAACTTTCGAGCTGGTAATAGCACTGAAGGGTTGTCTATTGTCAAAATGCCAAAGGCAAATTCAATACTTCTTCTCAGTTTCAAATCCTTATTGGTTGGGCTGCTGTTTCCTTTTCTTATGTTTGACGAGTGTGTGGCACAAACCAACGAAACTTTTAGCACGGGTGCCTTCATCATCAACATGGGAGTGTCGCCGCAGACTGTAGGTAATGGGTTGAAGCCCTATGGGATGATTTACGACTTGGTAAAAAATTACGCAGTTCCTATCAAATGGGTCATCAACTCATCCAAAGGAAAAGACGGTGTTGATTTTACTTACAATGGCGTGGATTTTAAGGGCGGACCATTCATAATTGAATCGGAATTCCGCACAACGGCGGTGAATTCGCGTATTACCTACTGGCAATCGCAAGGGGTGGTTGGCACGACGACTACTTCATCGATTACAGTGCCAGTTTATACTACTGTTTTAGTGATGCCCAAATGGACCATGGACAAGCAAAATGGTTCAATAGCTGTCGGCTTTTTTACGAATGCTGGTATACCGTCCACAGCCTACGGAGGTTCGTCCAGTACAAATTGGAAACTCCCCTCAGAGCTTACTTGCTGTGATGACCTCTTCGTGATGCCACATGCAGATCCTAAATGGCTGACACATAGTAACTTGTATAGTTGGAACCTTACCTGCAATGGCTCTATTTGGCTTGGCTGCCATGCAGGTAGTGCCTTGGAGGACATGTTTAATCCCGCTAACCCTGCCGAGCAAACTAACTTTTTGTCCGAAAAGACTGGAGTTGCTACTGGTTCGGGTCCCTATAGTGAAAATGCCTTAATACTGTGGGGAAACCATGGTAAAGGCACCATGCCGTATTCCTATGCCCTGCACACTGACCCCGTTATGCAATTCTTAGGGACGACTGATGCTGCACAGCAAAATGGTTCGGAACAAATTTATATCCCTATGAATGCAGGCTGGCGCCCATCGACTAAAATAGGAGTTTGGGATCCAGACCACGCCGAAGTGAAATCTAGCAATCCCGAGCACCGAGCCGCCACAATTGCATATGGCCGTGGGTTAGGCGATACCAACAGGGGATTTGTTATGTTGGAGGCCTCGCACAATATTGCAGGAACAGCACCCGCAAATATTGCAGCACAGCGTGCTTTTTTCAATTTCTCACTTTTAACAGCACTTGAGAGAGCGGTAATCCCAGAGCCAAAGCCTGTATTGAATTCTGTTGGCGACTCCTTGTATGCTGGAGTGGCTTATGATTTCACATATACCCTTCCTACGGGATACGACCCTGCAGACTACACCGTAACATGGACTTCTACTTGCGGCGGCAATTTCGCTCCTAATCCCAACCAACAAAATGTGACATTCACTGCTCCATTGGTTTCTAATCCAACACAGTGTTTTATTAACATCGAAATCACTGATGTATGTGGTCGTAAGTTTAACAACTCCAGACAATCGGTGATTCTTTGTGGATTTAATGTAACCCAAACAGCTACTAATCCTGTCTGCAATGGTGTAAGCAGTGGTTCAATTGGACTAAATGTTTCAGGTGCTTCAGGACCTTATTCATGGAACTGGAGCAGGGTTAGCCCTTCAGGCACAGGGAATGGCACTGGCACCAATATTTCTGGCTTAGCTGCTGGAACGTATAATTTGACTGTAACCGCTGCCAGTGGATGCTCAAAAACATTGACCAACATCACACTAACATATCCAGCTGCGTTGTCAGCAACTACCAGTGTGACCAATTTGCTTTGCTCAGGTATGTCCACCGGAGCTATCAACTTGACTGCAAGTGGTGGCACTCCTGGCTATTCTTTCAATTGGGGCAGTGGTATCAGTACTGAAGACCGTAGTGGAATCTCAGCAGGTAGCTACACTGTGACGGTAACGGATTCAAAAGGTTGTACAATAACAGCTTCTGCTGTTGTGACTCAGCCATCAGCCATTGCTATCACGCCCAGCATTACCCATGTCAATT
>JAHEAS010000033.1 GCA_024642645.1 Saprospirales bacterium
TAGATTCTTCGACAGGTTGAATCTCGAAGGTTTCACCGTCAGGTAATTTGACAATTTTGTCCTTGTCCTTCATCTTCAACAGTTGCTCCATGAAGCGGGTGTTGTTCGAAACCAGGTTGAGAATGCCCTGTTTGTACCCAAAGAAATAGTACATTTGGCTGGGTGATTTTAAGTAAATATAGAGCCTGTCATCATCGTTAGTAGGCATCTTCACCTCGATATACACATTCACCATGGTATTAAGCATGTCTCCATCCAAGCTCACTAAACCAATTTTGGACTTTGTGGACACAAAGCTTTGGTAGTCAGCGTCCCAATTCAGTGGCACTCGGTCAAATAATGCCGTGTACTGATTGAATTTTTTAGGCAGGACCAGCGAGCCTAAACTGATACCGTCAATGGCGCTTTGGATATCATCATTTAATGGGAACATCTGGCGAATCACCTTGCGGTAAAACGGCATGTCCTTGGCATAAACAATTGGCGTGGCGTCAAAAGTGCTGGACTTAAAATCAGAAATGATGATATTCATCAAATTGGAAGGGATGGGAAAATTGAGGCCCATCATTGCCTCCATGTTGATATCAGATTTCATCGCTGCTGTACCAAGCACGCTGTCGGTTACCATTTCCCCAAAAGTTGTTTTAACATAACCTGCGGCATCCACACTCACGTTTTTTAGGGCAGAACCAAGGTTGAATTTACCCTCCATCTCAATTTTGCCAGTTGCATTGTCATAAACAATTTGGCTTCCACCGGGAATGGCCCCGCCACTCAACAACCGGGTGGAATCGGAGAAGATAAACTTGTCCACTTTTTCATCAAACTGCATGACGCCTTGAACGGCCAAAATGGGCCGGTCCTTTCGGAAAAAAAGCGGCATCATTACCCGTGGATAACAAGTCGCAGTTTCTTTGCTCAGGAAAAGGCCAGTGAAAACCTGTTCCCCATCGGGATTCAGTGGGATTTTGTAGGCGATGTTCAAATCGTTTTTATCACCTTCACAGTCAATTGAAAACCAATGCTTTACAGGTAATGTTTCGGACTGCAACTGTGCAAATCCTTTAAAACCAAGGTTTGGCTTGTCCGCATTCAGGGTTATGGTGCCCTGAAATTTCGTCTTGTGGTCAATGAAAAAATTGGTGCGCTCATTGATTTCCCCAGTGGCACGGGTGACGGAACGCTTTGTTTGACGGTTGCCCTCTCCTACCCTCGTTCCAACAATTTCAGCAAACTCAATTTCCTGCTTTTTATCGGCAATGTTGTACTCGTAAAAGCCCTTGGCTCGGTACTCTTTTTTACCTAAAATATTCACCGTTGCCCGATTGATCACGTGGTATTGGTTCACGGTGTCAGCCACGATTTTTGCATTGGTCAGTTCGGTGATAACACCACCCGCCTGCACTTCAATATCACCCGTTTCGGTGTAAATAAAGGCATCGGAGGAAACGATATAAGGAACCCCACCAATTTTCAGCAAGTTGGTTTTAAGGTCGTACAACGCATTTTTACCCTGAAAAAACAGGGAATCCTGCTCCGGATGAATGGAAACGAAATTGCCCAACCTGCCCTCAAAGGCCCGGAAAGTCACGGTCTCTTTTGCCATGTCCCAATCAAATTCATTGAAAGTTGTCACATATTGGTTGTAGGGCAAGGTAGTAGTAAGTACATCGGCATTTGCTTTGAACGTGCCAAACTGCTTGTCAAAATCCACGTCAGCATTCAGATTTGTTGTGGATAGTGCGATGGCGCCTGCGTCAATGGCCTTTATTTTCAGATCAGTGGTATCCGCTGTTCCAGAGTAAGCACCAAAACTGATAAGGTCGGAAGTCATACTTGCTTTGTCCCAGTCAAAAAGTCCACGCCCCTTTAATCCACCAGGCGTGAGAATCAACATTCCTTTGAGGGTGTGCCGACCCTCGGTGAACAGCTCGAAAGGTGCTTCTTTTGAAGTTACATACATGCTGTCCTTGTATGGCTGCCAGTCAATGTTTACGTCGAAACCACGCACTTGGGGTACCTGCACGGCTGATTTCCTATCTTCTTCCATGTCGAAACGCTCTGCACTACCTGTCATCTGGTAGGGCTTGAAAACCAAGTCGTTTGCATCAATCTTCGCACCAAGGTAATTGACAGTGCCTTGCCCAAGAAAGCCTTTGTTGCTTAAATCAAGTGCTCCAGCAAACTTGCCCTTACCTTGGTAAGCAGGGTATCCTTCTGTAGGCGTTTTAGTAACAAACCCAAGTGAGGTGTCTTCCCGGACAATTATCGTTTCGTCAAAATCGGGGAAAATATAGGACGATACCATTTTACCTTTAAAATGAATATCGGACTGTGTATATCTATCTAAACTGTTGAAGCTGAATGGTTTAAGTTCGAAATAAAAGGAATCTCGCTGGTAGGCCCCGCCTTGTGTTTTTTTATAATCATAAAATACAAAGGAGTTTTTCTTGCTTTCCATAGATGGGAACATCTCGATGGACTCTCGTCCCGATTTGTTCGATGGTGCATCAATTAACAAAACCCCGTTCAAATGCTCAATCCGAGAAGCAAGGGAATATGCTTCGGGCTGACCTGCCTTGTCGATAACTCCAGTCGGCAGGAACATGTCAAAATAACGAACGGAGTCCAACCTGACTTGGTACTTGTCGTAGTCGAAGTGAAAATCCTTGCCTTCAATCAGGCCAAAGCCAGCAAAAAGCCGACCGTGGAAATCCATGTCCCGGTTGGCTTTCATCTTCACGTTGTCGCCGTAAGGTTTTAGGCCCACCCTTTGCGCTTGGCTGAACTCAATGTTTTGTACGCCATTGATAGAAGTGGAATTGTCTTTCAGGTCAAAAATGGCATTGGTCTCATTTGTTTCAGAGGAAATCTTCAGGTTGTCAAAATCCACCTTTTTCTGGCTGGCCTCGGCATAGTGCAACACTTTGTCCTTGATTTCCACGAGCCCATCGTCAGCGTTGTAATTTATAAAGCCCTTTGAAACAAGGTCGTACAGCAGCGAATTGATATTCTCAACGGAAAATTTTGGGTTGAGGCGCTGCGCCAAGGAATTTGCACTGATGATTTTGTCGCCACCATTTTCCTGATACGCTACTTTCATCAGCGCAATGGGGTTGGTGGTGGAGATGTTTTGAATACGGTTGTAATCGTTTTCGTTAAAAAATTTGAGTGACTCAAACACCACTGGTACAGCGGACTTGGCAATCCCCATGTTACGACGACCGATGTAAATACTGTCCGTTTCCAACTCGAAATCCATCCGTTCGGCGTCAATATTTATCTGCTGAAAAGAGTTGAAAAATGGATTCCGGTCGCTACCCCGCTTTCCTCTCGCAAGTTGCAACTCATTGGTTTTCATTTCGAAACGAATGTTCACTGAAGGGTGATAAAGTGAATCGTTCCCAAAATAGATGGATGATTCCACTCCCTCGCCCACGATTCGTTCCTGTTGTTTTACCACAAAAAGCTCCGCTTGGCCCTTGTAAACCAAGTTGTTTTTTTTGTTGTAAAGTTTAAGCTCCGCTCGCTCTCTCCGGTCTCC
Source organism: Saprospirales bacterium (assembly GCA_024642645.1). GTDB lineage: Bacteria > Bacteroidota > Bacteroidia > Chitinophagales > Saprospiraceae > UBA6168. Next base: position 3,545 of record JAHEAS010000033.1, read on the forward strand.
GAATCCATAAACCGTGGTGCCTTGAAGTCGGAAACCACTTTTTAGGCGTACCCCTTCACCAATATTTTTCAGCTCTAGTACCCGCTCTTTCGATTCAAATCGAGGATAGCTTCCCTCCGTCGCCTCGTTTGATGTCACAAGTTTATCCTCGAATTTCCCCTCAATGGATGATTGTCCAAAATAAAGTGGATAGTGCATTTTCACACTCGCCACATCGTAAAGACTCTTCTTGGCTTCAAACTCGTATTCCGTCAATTCGGCATAAACATCGTTGCCCAATCCAAGTCGCTCCCACGACACAATACCGCCTTTCCCTTTCCATATTTCTTCCACCGGGTCGTACACCCCCGCCGTGGACTTTATCATTATTGAATCCTTGCCTCGGGTTCCAATGAGGTCAAGTTTGTCGTATTTTATCAGGGGTTTGTTGTTTTCAAGCACAAGGTCATAGCGGGAGGCATTTGCAATCCAGTTGATGCCAAGGTCAGATTTGCGAAGCGCATTTTTTTCAAAAAATCCATAACTGAAGTCAAGAAAATCCTGATAGGGCTTGAGTTTTCGGTTTTCGATGCTGCCTAGCATGCCATCTAGCACGTCGTGCCAGTTCTTGAAACGGCTTTCACCGAGTTCCGACTTTTTCACCAAAGAAAGCGATAATAGGTAGGCTGTGAAATAAGGGTTGGCAGGCATTCGCTGCTCCAACATCTTGTCGCCGGTGAGGCGTATCCGCATAATTTCAACTTCCGTGTAAACACCGTTCTTGATGGATTTTTCAAAATCCTTGAAAAGGTCTTCCATTTTGGAATTCTTGGAAGCGGTCATCAGACCCTCCATTTCCTTTACAAAGGCAGTGGGGTCTTCCGAGAATTTTTCAAGCTTCTGGGCCGAAAGGAGGAAGGGAAATACGAGGAAAGAAATAATAATGCTACACCAAATTTTCATCTTAATATGTTGAGCCGTTTAGCTGTATTTTACGGTTTTCATTGCTAGCCAGTTGTTTTTGCGCTTGGTTTCAAGGATGGTGAGCCCTTGTTCTTGCAGGGATTCCTCCATCAATTGTTCATCATCCAGCACAAAACCTGAAACGACCAAAAGTCCAGCAGGTTTCAGCAGCTTGAATAACGGGGCAAGCGAGTCCAAAATTACATTTCGGTTAATATTTGCCAGTATCACATCAAAATCGTTACCCGGCACATCGCTCAAAATTCCGTGAAAAGCTTGGACGTTACGAACTCCGTTTACCTCACTGTTTTCCACCGTATTTCGATACGATTCAATTTCTATGTCCACCGCCTGCACCGATGCTGCTCCAAGCCGGCTGGCCAAAATAGCCAAAACACCCGTCCCACAGCCATAGTCAAGGACATTTGCCCCTTTAAACTGGATGCGTTGCATGATTTCAATGACAGAGAAAGTTGTCTCGTGATGACCTGTACCAAAGGCCATTTTCGGGTTGATGACCAATTCGTGCTCCATTCCGACCAGCGGCTGATGGAAGTCAGCCCGGATGCCACAAAATTTGCCGACGATAACGGGATGGAAGTTCGATTCCCAGATTTCGTTCCAGTTCTGGCCTGGGATGTGCGTTTTTTCAAACTGAAAATTGAAGCGCAGTTGCAGTTCAGCCAATTCGGCCTCCACTTCCGTTTCATTGTTGCCTTGTGGTAAAAAAGCATTGAACCCCGTCGCAACTTCTTCAAAAGTATCGAAAGGCAGATGGCTCAAAAGCGCTATTAAAATCTCATTTTGGGCGGGGTCGGTGGAGATGCTGTATTGGTGGTAATCCATTTAATGGGGATTGTTGAATTGTTAGATTGATAAATTGTTATTTGGGTGGTGGTTCGCTTTCTTGTTTACCATAAATAAATGGGAGTAAATTAAGGTTTAGTACCTAATACTCAACAATACAGCAATTCAACAATCCAATTTTACGAATTCCAATGCTTAACAGTGGAAGGAGCAACACCAAGATTCTTGTCAATTTCAAAGGTTGGCGAAGTGGCCTTGAGGCCCATTTTTATCATCGCAAGATGATGAACAGCGTGGTCATAGGCGTACATCATTTCACGACCCAGGGTAGAAATCACAACTGGGCGAGTCTCATTGAGTTCGGAAGAAAAATCAGCTACCACTTCGACTTGTGAAGTCTCATCGGCAGTTTTCATTTGCTCGAAATAATCTGACAACAGCTGCGCAGCGTAAATTGGCTCGGTCTCCACCCTTGGGTCACGCTGCCTGAGCGAATAGTCAACCCGACCATCTGATAAGCCCCGGTTCAAACAGCCATAAAAATCAACAATGTGACGAAAATGCTGACCAATTGACGAACCATTAAAAAGTTGCAACGGCTGGGAATAGGTTTCCTTTGCAATCCGGTTGAGCAAGTCCGTCATCTGTTCAATTATGATTTCTGTTCCTTGTTTGCAATTCATTGATTAATCCCGAATTGAGGTGATTGAGAATACTTGGTAATGGAGAGATATTTCAAGAACTCCGTTTACAGATAGCGTTGAATATTCTGAATGTCCAATTCTATTTGGTTCATGATACTCTGGTGCGTACGCTCAAAGCTATCCTTCGTCGCTTGAATCTTTTTCATTTCTGCTTCCACTTTGTTGTCGGCGTCATCAATCGTGGCTTGAGACTTGGCAATCTGGTTTTGCAAATTGACGATTTGTTCTTGCCAAGCCTGAATTTGGGCCTTCAACTTAACCACTTCCTCTTGCTTGTTGTTCACCCGTTTTTGCAATTGCCCTTGCAGCGCAACATTGAACTGGTCTTTTTCATCAAATAATACCTTCCGGTAATGCTGGCCAGTGGTCAACAGCTTCTCCTTAGTCAATCCTACAGTGGACGCCGTGGCAAAAGCTGACTTGTATGCCATCTCTTCCGGCAGGTTCATTTGCGCAAGTTTAGCCAGGGAGAGTTTAAACTCCAAATAGTCAAAGCCGGGTAAGTTGTTTTTATCCAGGGCACGGGTAAGTGACTCAATGCTTTTTGGGTCGAGCCCATGGGTATCCCCAAATATCTCTTTCAAGTCTTGCTGCATATTATTATGGTTTTGTGCGGCAAAGATAGAAATTCATTTTTATGAAATTCTGTATGGGAATTGCTAACCGATGAGGATAAAGTTTTTCACGACTAGTGCGACGCAACATGCGATGATTCATGGTGCAGCGAAAATAGTAATTGCTTAAAATGACCAACCTCAACTGTATCGAATATTGAGTAGGAGGCTTACTTGAGGATAAGGTGTCTGAGGTTATAAAGGGTGTTTGAATAGTATGTTCCAAAAGAAAGCCCGACGCAAATGTGCCGGGCTTTCTAATATCAACTGTAGCTGAAAGGTTAATCCTTTTTACAGCTGCATGTTGTTGAAAACATCAATCACAGACTTCACTGCAGCGGCAGAATCAGTGAGCAATTGCTTTTCTTCGGTGTTTAGTTTTACTTCGATGATCTGCTCGATACCATTTTTGCCCAACTTCACTGGAACACCCAAGAAGATGTCGTGAAGGCCGTACTGTCCATCCAATTTGGCACATACTGGGAAAATTCGCTTCTCGTCCCGTACGATTGATTCTACCATTTGGGCCGCAGCAGCACCTGGAGCGTACCATGCGGAAGTACCCATTAGTTGAACCAATTCACCACCACCAACGGCGGTGCGATGAACGATGGCATCGAGTTCTTCTTTGCCAATCAGTTCAGTTACAGGGATTCCTGCAACAGTAGTATAACGTGGCAGCGGCACCATGGTATCTCCGTGGCCGCCCATGAGCAGTGCTTGGATATCCTTTGGAGAACAGCCGAGCGCCGTGGCTAGGAAAGCCCGGTAGCGAGCAGTATCCAGCACACCAGCCATACCGAAAACCTTGGAGGAATCGAGGCCAGATGCCTTCCAGCAAGCCAGCGTCATTACGTCAAGTGGATTTGATACTACGATGATGATAGGGTTCTTGCTGTGCTTCATGATGTTCTCCGTCACCGTGTTAACGATACGGGCGTTGGTGGAAATCAAGTCATCACGGCTCATGCCCGGCTTGCGGGGAACGCCAGCAGTGATTACCACGATTTCGCTTCCTTCAGTAGCAGCGTAGTCATCGCCGCCGCTGAGGTAGGTGCTGTAGCCGTCTATTGGGGCCTGCTGCCAAGAGTCAAGGGCCTTTCCTTTGGCTAGGTTTCCGACGATGTCAACCAGCACTACTTCATTTACTATGTCTTTATGGGCGAGGACATTGGCACAGGTGGCGCCCACGTTGCCTGCCCCGATTACGGTAACTTTGCTCATTTTTATTAGATTTAAGACTTTAGAGGTTAGACAATAGACAAGAAACTTGGGAAATGAAAGGGAATGCTCCAAAATGAATGGTTGACCTTGCCCTATTCAATTGTCTAAAGTCTATTGTCTATTGTCTTTTGAAAAAGCGGCGCAAAAGTAGGGTTTTTCCTTCGCAACAAACCATAATTGACTGGGTAAAGACAAGATTGGGTATGTTTTTTTGATAACTTTGCAACCTGTTAGTTTAAAACTTGTTGAGGAAATAAATAACGCAAATTTCAAAATCATAAAAATGTTAAAAAGTATAAAATCCGGTGCATTGTTGGTGACAGCCATCATTTTCACTAGCGTTGCTGCACAGGCTCAACACTACTGCGGCGTTTCCACAGAAATGGGCGCTAACATCATGGAACAAATGCAGTCGAACCGAAACGAAATGCGGGACTATGTGCATACCCGTGGCGCCATCACTTACGTGCCGGTTCGGTTTTTTTTGGTGGCAAAATCAGATGGAACAGGCCGTGCTTCCGAGCGCGCTGGCCTTCAAACGCTTTGCCATCTCAATGAAAATTATTTGGACCAAGATATTCAGTTTTACCTCAAAGAATTTAAGTACATCAATAGCAATAGCATCTACAGCGACCCAATGTCCAATGCTGGTTCAAATGCCATAGCTAACCAGATGATTTACAATGCAATGAACTTCTTCATCGTGCATGAAATGTCTGAAGAAGGCGTACTCGCTTATTATCAACCCAGTGCGGGTCCCAGCGGAAATGATTGGATTGTTAGTCTGGAAAATTCGGTTGCCACAGAGCCGGTTATTTCACATGAAGTTGGTCATTTTTTTAGTTTAAACCACACTTTTTATGGGTGGGAATGCTCGGGTGGATGGGATGAAGCAGTGCATGGCAATCCAGTAGGTTCTTTTGGGCCTTGTGGTCAGCCAAATGAAAAGGTCGACATGACCAACTGCACCACCGCAGGAGATGGCATCTGCGATACCCCAGCTGATTATATGTTCCCCAATAACAATTGTGCATACACCCAAAATGCAAAAGATGTCAATGGGCAGTTGCTTTCGCCAGACATACACAACTTTATGAATTATATTTACACATGCAGTGACTACCATTTCACAGATGACCAGAAGACTGAAATCCACAACAGCCTTTTCAGCTTCAATCGGAACTATATCCGCCCAAATTATATACCGAATTTGGCCACAGTAACCGGAACACCTACCATTGTAAGCCCACAGCAAAGTGAATTAATTCCAACTTTCAATGCAGTGCCTTTAGAGTGGACTGCGGTGCCTGGTGCTGACAGATATCTACTCGAATTCATTTCCAGTGGACAAGAAACTGCTCGTGTCATAGTTACCTCCAATTCGGTTGTTTTAAACAACTTCTTGCCCAACAAAAGCTATCTCTGGAAGGTATTGGCCTTCAACGAATATTCTACTTGTGGCGGTTGGTCAGGTCAAAAAATCTTCAAGACAGGTGACCAACTGAGCGACACTGCATCAATACCAGATTTGGCTAGTTGGAGCCTTAGCCCAAACCCAGTTCGGGTCGGCGCTCCGTTATTCATCAATATTAAAACGACAGCAGCTATCCAACCCAGCATCAGCATTTACAACATGACTGGCCAATTGGTGCAGGAATTCCTTGATAATGAATTTAAAAGTGGCGAAAGCAGCTTCGAAGTACCTACCTACAACTTGACAGCGGGCATGTACTTTGTAACGCTGAGAACGGAAAATGACTTCCAGACGCAGCGCCTCTCGGTAGTTGAATAACTTTTTTGCTAGATTACTGAAAAAAGCCTTGACTCGAATTTACGGTCAAGGCTTTTTTCATTCCTGCGCAATTGCCGCCTAGCTTCTTACCTTTGCCGCTCATTAATTACAACATGAAGACCCGTACCTTAAAACAAGATAAAGTAAACGTCATCACCCTCGGCTGCTCCAAGAACTTGGTGGACAGCGAGAACCTGATAACCCAGCTCAAAGCCAACGACTTTGACGTGGTTCACGACAGCGACGAACAAGACGCCAATATTGTCATCGTGAACACCTGCGGTTTTATTGACGTTGCGAAGCAGGAAAGCATTGATACCATTTTGGAATATGCCAATGTGCGGAGCGAAGGTGGAATTGACAAACTTTACGTCACTGGTTGCCTTTCGCAGCGCTACCGAGAGGATTTGGAGCGGGAAATACCAGAAGTAGATGCCTGGTTTGGCACACTTGAACTGCCCGGACTGCTTTCCCGCTTCAATGTAAACTACCAGCACGACTTGATTGGAGAGCGGCTAATCACGACGCCACCGCATTACGCCTACCTCAAAATTTCCGAAGGTTGCAACCGCACCTGCAGCTTCTGCGCCATCCCGTTGATGCGGGGAAAACATATCTCCCGCTCCATTGAATCATTGGTGGCCGAGGCCAAAAGCTTGGCAAAACGGGGGGTAAAGGAGCTCATGCTCATTGCTCAGGAACTCACATACTATGGCCTCGATTTATACAAAAAACGGGAACTGCCCGCTTTACTAGATGCACTTTGTGAGGTGGAGGGCATCGAGTGGATTCGTTTGCATTATGCCTATCCAAGTAAATTTCCCGCTGAAATATTCGATGCAATGGCCCGTCAGCCCAAGGTCTGCAACTACCTCGACATTCCACTACAACATGCTGCCAATGGAGTACTGGAGCGAATGCGTCGTCAAATAACTCGGGAGGAAACCACCGAATTGATAAAGTTGGCGAGGCAAAAAGTGCCGGACATTGCCATCCGTACCACCATGTTGGTGGGGTTCCCGGGTGAAACAGCGGCAGAGTTTGAAGAACTTTGCGATTTTGTGCGAGAAATGGAATTTGAACGGCTGGGTGTTTTTCAATACAGCCATGAAGAAAACACCACTGCCTTCGACTTGCCAGACGATGTGCCTGATGAAGTGAAAGCTGACCGGGCTGCACGATTGATGGAAATCCAGCAAGAAATCAGTTACCAGAAAAACCTTGCAAAAGTAAACCAAACCTATCGGGTACTGTTCGACCGAAAAGAAGGCGCTTACTTTGTTGGCCGCACCGAGTCTGACAGTCCAGAAGTGGACAATGAGGTGCTGGTGGAAGCCAAATCGAATTTTGCCAGGATCGGTGACTTTGCAAATGTGAAAGTTACCAGTGCTGCCGAATTCGACTTGTTCGGCACGATAGAATAGGCTCGCTGGTTTCAGGTTTTCGGTTAAAGGTTTTATTGAAAAACCCCTTAAGCCCAAGGACAATAACTTCCAATTGTTTAGACATGGAAAAGAAATCTCATCCCATTTTTGTCAAATTGCAGAACCCTGTTTACCAAGCAGTTCTCTTACTCGGAGCAGCATTGATTTTCAATATCGGAGCAATGATTTTCCGTTCTGCAGGCATGGAGATAGAGCAACGTTTTCCATGGACCACGGCCGCAGCTTTCTTGTTGTTTTTTTCGGTGATGAATGCGTTAATGAGCATTTTTACCAAAAACATGGACAGTTACTGGACACGCTCCATCTTGTGTTTTGTCAGCCTGGCAGTTGCTTCTGGTTTGCTGGCGCAATTGTTCAGTGGACTGGGAATGAACGAAGCAGGTTCTTACAAATGGATTTACATCGTACTCACCATCGGCTACCTTGTCTTTTTGCTCATTTTGACTGCCATGCGAAAGATTGTGGACTTTGCGCAGCGGGAGGAATGGAACCAACCAAAGCTCCGCCAAAAGCGAAAGCGTTGAAGTTTTAGTCCGTATTGACGATTTTTCTTGCCAACTTTGCCGAAAACAACCACGGCAAATGAAACTTCTTTCCAAACTTATCGCAATCTTATGGCTGGCCGGACTGATGTCCTGCACTTCAGAATCTTCAACCAGCAACGGCACAAACTCAAATGCGAATCCGGCCGATTCCACCCAAACTGTACTCGACACGCTTTCGGCAGTGGTTGAGTCGAGCAAGCCGACCTGCAAACTTGTGGGTAGCGTGCTTGAAGGAAATATGTTCTGGGCAGCGGGATTAGACCGTTTGGTAGTTATCTCGGCGGAGGAAGAAACCGCAGACAAAGACCTTGGCGAAAGCCACCGAGTGTTGACGGTTTATGACGGGAAATGCAGCCAGGTATTTCGTGAGTTGTTGCCTGTCAATCTCAGTCCCGATTACCCCTACTATTTATCAGAAATCACTTATAATAATGTGAGCAAACAAGTCGCCATTCGGGGCTTTGACAAGTTTTTCATCCTCAACTTGGATTCCTTGAAACTTTCCTCGGCGTTAATGCCAAAATTCCTGAACAAACGCTACGTTGAGGATGCACAAAGTGGGGCAATCAAGCGGTTGGAACTCTGGGAAAACTACCTAGTAGGATTTGCAGCAAGCATGGGGCCATTTGCTTACGACATAACCGACCCCAACAATCCTAAACCGGTGCTCCCAATTGCCGAATACACGATTGTAAAGAACGAGCAGTACAACTCACTGTTCTTGTTGAAATCTACCGATGCACAAGATGGATACCAGGCATTTGCGCCGGATTTCGACTATGATAAAGAGGTCTTATCACTGAACATCCTTTTCAACAAGCCTCTGAAATTCGACCCAGTCATCAACAAATCATTCAAAAAACAACCGGTTCATCTTGCTAAAAGAACAAACGAGCGCCAACACAAGCACTCCTCATGCTGTTGACATGAAAACTCGAAAATATATTGAGCTTCCAACTGAT
>JAHEAS010000562.1 GCA_024642645.1 Saprospirales bacterium
AAAACCATAGGCACTCAAGTCTGGAATATCAGTCAAAGCATAAAATTCAACTGCCTTTGGGATTCCTCCTGTGATTGGCCCATCAACTACACCTGTAATCACCAAACTTCCACACCCACTCACACCATTGGTTATGCCATAAGTACCAATATTAGAAGTGCCAATATTGATTTCTCCAGTTGCAGAGTTCAAATCAAGGAAAGGGCCGCCATTGATGACCCCATAAGTATATCGTCCATCAGTACCAGTAATGTGTGTGGGCAATAGGTTGGTTACTCCATTCGGGCAAAGAAGCGAATTCGGATAAGAAAACTCGGCGTCTGCTTCATTCAAAATGGTAATGGCCATCACATCGAATGCATTGGCACAAACGCCACCCATTCCAGGCACTGTCCAAGTTAAAACTACAGTTGTCCCAATCTCACTTGCATTAGGTGTATAAGTCGAACTAGGGCTATTGGGATTGCTAAAAAAACCAGCGCCACCAGACCAACTGCCAGTACCTACTGCTGCTAACGTAACTATTTCATTTTCACACACTATTTGATTCGGCCCTGCATCAGCCAAAGGCGGAGCGACTATTTCAACCTGTCTTGTGCAAGTTACAGTCGTTGCCAACATATTTTGATGACTTCCAATTGGCCACGGATTCATTGCACCTGCATTTGTTGTCGTGTTGTCCAAAGCGTCAATTCCACTAAAAATCCAATTGGCTTGCGGGAAATTAGCGCCATCAGGCCCTGTGTTGTTAACCCGATAGGCCCAGCCATCCAAATAATCCCAAAAAGTACCTGTGCCATCTATGCCAACTTGACCAAATTGGTCAATTGCCGTTGCCCCTTGAAACAGCCGATATGCATCGTCGCCGTTGTGATTGGTTACTGAACTAATAAATGTTGGGGCAAAGCCAAAGTAGGCCGTGAAATTTGGAGCTTCAGTGGCTATCCAAATGCGAGTCCCAGCAGTTGCTGCAATATTTGGGAAAGTGTAGGTTGTATTAGGGTTCGTATTTCCATTAGCATACAATGACAAGCTAAAAGCACTCAATGAAGGAATGTTTTCTAACACGTACAATTCCATCGCTTTTGGTGTTCCTCCCGTGAGTGGTCCATCTACAACACCAACCATTACCATTGGCCCATTACTCATGGTGTTTACGCTGTTTGTAACATTGTAGGTGCCTGGGTTGCTGGCGCTCAAATCAATAACGCCAGTGCTTGCATTTAAACTCAAGAATGGCCCTCCCGAAACCACACTGAAAGTGTAAGTACCATTGCTTCCAGTAGCATGACTGGGCACAGGGTCTGAAGCATTTTGACAATAAGACGGGCTGTTGTAGGTAAATTCCGCAACGATGTTGCAGGGGACTTGAGAAATGGCAGGAAACACAATTGAGAGCATTAATGCCCCAAAAAAAAGCTGTTTACCCCAATAGAAAAAGAGGCGTTGTGTAAGGTTCGTTACTTTCATTGGATTATAATTTGTCAACCAGTACTCTCAAAAATTGGCTAAAGTTTGGTTTCTACTTGAAATAAAGATTCAAGAAACTTGATGTCAAATGCAACTACGGTAATCGGAAAAACTGCGTACTGGTTGGAAAGTCCTTTTAAAAGGCCAAAGATAGAGCCAATATCCTTGATTACGAGTTTTTTTTATGGCTAATTTTCGGATAATTTATTTTTTTTAAATTTTGTACAACCCTTGAATTGACACAAAATTTCATTTTGGCTTTCTTGGGGGAATTCCTCAAAAATTCCTTACCAGTAGCATAATTCGTTGATTTCTAGGCGTACAATGATAGATTTTAGAATTAAGGTTTGAAAAAAATAACAAAATATGATTTTTATTAAAATACATTTAATACCTTTGCAACAACGGTTTTCAACTTCCGTAAGATAAATGGTTCGCTGGGTATTGAACCCGCTTTATTACTCAGCACACTACTATCATTGCAGTACTTTTGAAAGTGATGATTGGCACACCTAGACACTATTACATAGATTGTTGAAATCGACTTTTACGCACACTTGAAACACTTGTAAGATTTATTGTTACTGAACTATTAGACACCATTACCCACACTCCGTGTGGCAGCTTGCCTCTGGCAACAGAGCTTAACCGACTTTAGCATTTGGCTTTTGTACCCTGAACGCAATTATTGTATGAAAAGCATCAGGGTTTTCTAAAACGGCAGGCAGGTTATAATCCACCCATTGGTCTACAAAACAAGTTTGGAACTACCGCAACAGTAAGGCTTGTGCTTTAATGGCGTTGAGTCATTTTGTTCATCCTGTTGCATTTTTAATTTGTCTGCCCGACAAGGTTGAAGCCTATTGCGCTTTACGATGAGAGTTATTGATGGCAAAATTAGTAATCCCTTTTTTTCAGAATTAAAACCCATGAGCGATGACAAGTGAAACTACTCCTCACACTTTTCAGCAGGAACACTATTCAATGAAGAGCAAACTGGAAGGAAATTTCTTCCCAGCAATGATGATTGCCGTTGGTTTAGCCGGCATCTACGCAATGCTCAACAACATGCTTTAAGTACGTTATTTACACTTTACCTAGAAGCCTCCGGTGCCAACCGGAGGCTTTTCTTTTTCGCCACCAATAGGCCCTAACTGCCTTTTTTGATATAATCTGACTATTTTGGCTTTCAAAAAATTTAAACCGAAAACATGGAACTAGTAAACTTGAAACGAAAGGTAGAACTGTACAAAGATGTTCTGGCAAACACAGAAAGCTATCGAAAAATCTGGAAAAAAGAACTTAAAGCGTTGATTGTCAATCTTTTAAAAAATATTTCAGAAGAAGTAGAATTACCAGTAAAGGTAGAAGAGCGGGTACCGATGGAAAACCTTGAAGCCATCGTACTTTCATTGGGGGCAGTGAAAAGTGGCATGTATCAAAAAATAGAACATGGAATTGAAGTCCCTTTGGTAAAGCAGAGTGGCTCCTTGATTTACCAGCAACTATTCAACGGAAAAATCATTGTGCTCATTCAATACCCTTATATCGAAAACTATGGTCAACCTCGGCAGCCAAAGACCATTGCCATTTACCGCCCAGAAGAATTGAAAGAGCCATACATCGTTAGGCATTTTGAAGAGTTTGTTCACGAAATCACCTCCTGGGAAGACTATGACGATGATGAGCCAAGCAAGAAAATAGGCTTTGAAATGAATTTTGGGCACTTAAAGCCAGACGCATAATCGACTCAGTGATTGCGGGCATCTTGACGCAATTGCTCCGATACTTCATCACCCAAGTACCAATCAATGAGGTTATGCACCAAGTATATCAAAGGTGTCAGCAAAATGGCGACGACGAATTTATAGCAGTAATT
>JAHEAS010000563.1 GCA_024642645.1 Saprospirales bacterium
TGCCAGCTCCCGTTCATTTCAATTGGGCGGGGCCAAACGGCTTTTCGTTTACGGGGTCGGCGGCAGCGGCTGGGCCATTCCCGGTGGGTTTCACGTCCGTTGCGCAGCAAAACGAGGGCAGCTACACGCTCCAACTCACGAGCGCCGAAGGCTGTGTTTCCGCTCCACAAAGTGTGGCTCTGGAAGTCGGCACGACGCCCGCTACACCGACGGTGACGGTGGCCGATGCGCTGCTTTGCGAAGGAGAAACACTCCAACTTGATGCCACGCCAGCAAGCGGTAGCACCGTGAGCTACGACTGGTTTTTCAACGATGGAACAACGACCAACCTGCTGGCAACAACCAGCTTCCCAACTTATTTTTTAACTTCGGTAACGCCTTCACAATCAGGTAGTTACTTCTTGAAAACCACGGCAGACGGCTGTCAGACACAGCCCTCCAACCTTGCTCCACTCACGGTACTGGACTTGCCAACCGGGGTGACTGCCACGAACCCAACCACTTCGCTCACCCCGGCTTGTGAGGGCACGGATGTGCAGCTTTCAGCCACGCTCTTGCCCGGTGCGAACTATAATTGGTACGGCCCGGCGGGTTTTTATGCCAATGTCCCGAACCCAGTTCTGACGACAGTGGAAACGGCCCAATCCGGTGATTTTTTGGTGGTGGTCAGTTATCCGGCCTGTTCGATTACACTGGCTGCCGAGACCCCGGTTTTTGTGCAGGGGACACCCGCTGTGCCCCTGCTGACGGGCGACGCTAATGCTTGTGAAGGCACAAACACGCAGCTTCTGGTGACTAACGCAGAGACAGGAGTGCTGTACGATTTCTATTTTGGGCAAAACGGTCAGCCGTTCGCTTCGGGCGGCGGTGCGGTGCTTTTGGCGGATTTGACTGCTTCGCAATCGGGCAGTTATTTTTCATCCGCTTCGCTAAATGGCTGTGAATCAATGCTTTCTGTGCCGTTCAACCTGCAAGTCATCCCCGCTCAAACGGGTATTGCCTTCGCAGGCGACGACCAGATTATTTGCGAAGCGAACGAAATCGCAATGCTCCACGCCACGCCACCCACGGTCGGCGACGGCCATTGGACGCCTCTCGACGGGGCAACGGTGGTGCAGCCCGCCTCCGCTTACTCGACAGTGCTTGGTCTGCTGCCCGGTGAGAACCGCTTCGTTTGGACTTTGACCAACGGACTTTGTACCGGTGTTGGCAGCGACACGGCAGTGGTTTTTATGGAAAACATCAAGGCGGTAGAGGATTTTTACTTACTCCCACTGAACGATAGCTTGTTGAATGTCAACCTGTTGGAAAATGATTTCACCGGGAACGTGCCCGATTTTGTCTTTGCCATTTTGAGCAAACCGACGAAGGGGCAACTGATTGAAAACAGCAATGGTCAAGTGACCTACATCCCCTATCCGAACGCTTTCGGGGAGGATCGATTCCGCTACCGCATTTGCTCGATGGCCTGTGCTGATGTCTGCGATGAGGCCATCGTGCGCATCTTGCTCGATGGCTCCGTGACTGCCGAGGACTGCTTCCGCCCGAACCTTATCACCCCAGATGGCGATGGGTTGGACGAATTGTTGGTGATTCCGTGCGCTGCTGGTTGGCCGGGTAGTTCTATCCTGGTTTTCAACCGCTGGGGCTCGACTGTTTTTGAATCCGATGACTACCAAAATGATTGGGGCGGCACTTACGAGGGGCAACCGTTGCCGCAGGGCACGTACTTCTATCAGCTCCGGTTGAATGATGGGCAAGGTACGTTGTTGCAGGGGTTTGTGGTGGTGGAGTTTTGAGTTTTGAGGGGCGAGTTTCGAGTTTTCGAGACGAGTACCGAGGCGTGGACGGGGCGTCTTCGACGATGACAAAGCGGCGTGTTCCGAGGCGAGTACCAAGGTGAACCTAACTCATCTTCGCTGATGGGAAAAAGTTATAATTTCAAGCTAACGATTTGATAATGAGATATTTGCATTTTATTTTCCTGTTTTTTGGCAGCTCGCTGTTTGCGCAGCAAGCGCCCATTTTTTCGCAGTTTTTTTACAATAAAATGCTGTCAAATCCGGGAGCTGCGGGTAGCAACGGACTGCCGTGCCTGACTGCTTTTCATCGCCAGCAGTGGGCTGGGCTGGAAGGTGCCCCCATCACACAGGCGCTGAGTTTTAATTCACCTGTGCTGGCGGAGCGGGTCGGACTTGGTCTTACACTGATGAACGACCATATTGGTTTTTTCAACTCGACCTTTGCCCAAGCAGCGTATGCATACCGGGTGGCTTTGGCGGGCGGGCATTTGGGCATCGGGATGCACGCCAGCTTGCTGCGGCACGAGGCGGACATGGGGCAGGTCCGTACGATTTCTGGGACGGTGACCGGGCTGGGGGAGCAGATGCTGGACCCTTCGATGCAAATGAACGTGGGCATGGGCGCACATTTTGAAAACGAGCGGTTTTTCGTTGGTGTGGCCGTGCCGCAGGTGCTCGACCGGGGGCAAACGAATGGGCAGGTGCGGCACTATTTCGCCAATGCCGGAGCGGTTTTGGAGCTTTCGCCGAAATTGCGGATGCGCACGGCGGCGGCGGTTCGGGTGGTAAAAAATGCGCCGCCCAGCTTCGACCTGCACCTAGGTTTTGGCTTCACGGAGGATGCCCGGCTTTGGTTGGGAAGCACCTTGCGAATGAGCCATAATTATAAGGGCCTTGGCGGCGATGCGCTGGTGGTCGTTGGGCAGTACCAATTTTCGGAGCGGCTACGGGCTGGGCTGGCTTATGATATGGGGCTTGGCCCGGTGCAGCGTGGGAACGTGGGGACGTTTGAGTTGATGATGGAATATTGCTTTGTTAAGGCTGCGGTGCCGGAGCGGGTGCTGAGGCCGAGGTATTTTTAGTCGGCACACACGTACCCCGGAAATCTTTTCCAGGGAGCCACACAGATTTGCCCGGAAAGGATTTCCGGGCTACCTTACCTCCAAAACCACCACCGAAGCCGCTGGCATTTTTACCGTCAAAACACCATTTTTCAACGTAGCGCCCGTAAAATTGGCGGGCTTCACCTTCTCCGGTTGGTCGAAGCTGTTGTAGTCCTGCACCTTGCCAGATGCCAATACCCGACCACTCACCGTACTCGCCGCAGTTCCCCGCAAATTGATGGTCACTTCCTGTCCTTTGTTGGCGTCAATATTCGTCACGCTGACGTGGATGAGGCCGTTTTTGTCTTTCGATGCCGAGGCGGAAACTGCGGGAAGTTTCTCTTTACCAAATTGATAATCAGCAGTTTGTAAATTGATGGGTAGCAGCGTGGCGTCTTGGTGGACGTTGTACATTTCCATGACGTGGTAGGTCGGCGTG
>JAHEAS010000564.1 GCA_024642645.1 Saprospirales bacterium
AGTTTTTGAACCACTGCTGACGCATTTCGCCCACCTCGCCGGGGTACAGCGTGGCGGATGACCAGAGGTAATAGCCTAATGGGTCGAGCACCCGAACGTGCTGCCGTCGCTCGTCCCAGCGGAGTTCGTAAGGTTGCCCATCTTCCACGAGGATGAATGTAAACGGCTCCATGCCTTTGAAATCGTATTTTTCAAAAAACTCCACCGTTGTTGCGAAGCCAAAAAAATCGAGTACCATGAGGCCCCGACTGCGGCGATAGGGTGGACGGTGGCTGTGTTTTTCAAAAGCACCGTTGAGTAGGCAGGCAACCCGGTTTGAATCCGAAGCGGCAATCCAAGTGCCACCAGCAGCTGTATCTCTGGGGAAAATGAGATTTGCCCCGCCTAGTTGCTCCCGGTCAAGATGCTGCGGCGAGCGGGCGGCGTTTTCATCTCGGTTGGAGGTGAGAACAAAGTGGCCGTCGGGCTGTGGTATGTAGGTAACGGTACACATTTTTAAGTGGGCCCCAAAGGGGTAAACTGCCAACTGACGAACTGCCAAACTTTTTTAAAGCGGTTCTTCCTTAAAACTATCGAAAAGCAACATCCCCCGTTGGTGAAGGTGCTTGATTTCGTTGGGTTCAATCAGGCGGCCATGCTGGTAAAAAATCATGAAAAAGCCGACGCTTTCCAAGTACCAGTCTTTTTCGATGGTGAAAAGACGGATGACTTCCTCTTGGTCCATTGTGCGGCGAACCCGGGTTTCATCCTCGCCTTGGAGCAGGTAATTATCGGAAAAAACCGTGTGCTCCTCAAAGTCAATATCCTGCTGTATGCCAAGCCATGCGCCAATTTTATTGAAAAAATGCTCCGGCTTCAAGAGCATTTCCGGCATCGAAAGATTTTTGGAGTTGACGAACAAAACGGTCTGCCGAAAAGTATGCGCCGACTTGCCCGTGCTAACGGTGTATTTGTAATCAAACACATGAAACCGGTCTTCCATCAACTGGCTCGACTGGGTCATCAGGTTGGTGATTTCCTTCCTGCCGCCTTTGTCGAACAGTTGAAAATCACGCAGCAGGCCAATCATGCCGTACTCGTCCTGTTCGTGGAATTCCATTTTTAGCTTAAAAGCTGCTTGCCGCAATTGTTCGGTGCGCTCAGCGCTGCCAGAAAAAATGGCCATTCGTTTTATTCGTTGATTTTCAAGAGTTTGCCAGTGGCTTGTACTCGATTTTTTTCATCAGAAACTTGATAAAAATACGTGCCTAACCCCAGTGCTTCCAGTGAAATGGATTCGGCGCCAAGTCCTATATTTTTCACCAAGACTTCCCTGCCTTGTGCGTCCAACAGGCGCAGCGAGTAGTTGCCTGTGGAAAAATGCTTTAGTTCAAAAACAGCAAAACCCGTCGCAGGGTTTGGTGAAACGAGCACTTCTGGCTTGGTGGTCACCACGTCGTTGTTGCCGCTGATGACGTTGTTGTCCTTGTACTCCACCTGCTGCACAACGCTGTTGGCATTGTCCATCTCCACGATGGCGATGTACTCTTTTTCCGTGTTGCTAATAAAATTATAAGCAATTGTGGTGTCCTGACCCAGTCCAGACCCAGCCCCCGCTTGGGCAGTTACGTCAATCCACAAACCAAACACGTGAATGTCTAGACTTGTGCTTCTGTACTCTGTGCTTTTTTCCCGTAGCACATCGTAGGTGCCGCCGGGGATGGTCAGGGTTCCGTAGGCGTCCACTAGTTCGTTACGGGAAGCCGTCACCCGGATGCGGAGGGAGTCGGCGAGGCCAGCAGGTACGCCAAGTTGTGCGAGGAGTGCTCCAAGAATAGAGTCGATAGGTAATGCAATGTTCAGGCTGGTCTGTGCCATGTAGTTATCAATAAAATTGAGTGGTGCACGGCGCTCCGGTACGGGCGGTGTGAACTTGAAAGCTGTCTGGATAGGCAACCCGCCCGTTGGGTCGGAGCCGTAGAACCCGAGATTGCTAAAGGTGGTGGCAGTAATGTCGTAATAGGTCTCGCTCTGTCCGCCTACACCGATGGAAACTAGTTCTGCATTGGAGAAGTCAGCGAAGGCATTGCCCTCAGTGGCTGCTTGAAAAGTAGCTTCCGATTTAAAAGTAGCGGCCAAGCCCGTGAAGTCCCAAGTGGCAGGGCCGCCGGGAGGGGTGATGGTCACGCCATCAGGGTTGAGGTCGGTGGCGGTTTTGAGCGTATCGCCTGCCGCTGGAAAAGCAGCATTGGTAACGGTGATTTGAGCGTGGAGCCAAATGGTGCTGGTTAAGAGGACAAAAGCGGTGTATAAATTCTTCATCTTCAATTTTTTAAAAAATCAGGTTGCGATTAGTGATAAAAGGCTGCATGAAAGCCAAGCTTTATCAAAGATAATTTGAATTGTGGCAAGTGAAAAAGAAAATACAGAAAGTAAAAGCTGCGAGACAGTTTGTATTAAAAATATTGGACAACTACCGTCAAACCCTTCCCTATCAGAGCGGTTTTCGGCCTGCCCGCACTTCCTGAATCTTAAAATACAATATGACGAACGAAGTGCCCAAAGTGATAGTATTGGCGA
The DNA here is from genome assembly GCA_024642645.1 of Saprospirales bacterium. Classification (GTDB taxonomy): domain Bacteria; phylum Bacteroidota; class Bacteroidia; order Chitinophagales; family Saprospiraceae; genus UBA6168. Next base: position 2,560 of record JAHEAS010000564.1, read on the forward strand.
GGATGATGGGCAGGTCGTCCTTCAACAGCCCATACATCAGCCATCCGACTGTACCCAAGAAAACCATGGAGAACATGCTGAGCGACAAGTCGCCCGTGCGGCGGGTGCGCCAAGTTTTGATGGCTTGCGGGACGTAAGCGCCCGTAGTGAAAAAGGCCGAAACGAGGCCGATGAGGGTGGTAGAATCCATTGGTGGAGGTATATTTTGAGAGCAATGTTACGGCGTTTTCTTTCATGTGAAGGGCATAAACTTTATAGTTTTGTGCCTTCCGCTATGAAGGGGAAGTAAACAAACGCTGCTCAACCCCAAAGGGGTAAACTGCCAACTGTCAAACCCCATTGGGGCAAGCTGTTCATCACCCCTATGGGACCAACTCAAAAAATGCTCGACACCGCCATCGAATACCTCCGGGGCGTCGGTACCGTGAAGGCCGATATGCTCAAAAAAGAACTCGCCATCCACACCTTTGGCGACCTGCTGATGGCGTACCCGTACCGCTACGTGGACAAGACCAAGTTCCACAAAATCAATGAGTTAAGTGAGGAAAGTGGGGAGGTGCAACTCAAGGGTATCCTTCGAAAATTGGACGTGATGGGCGAAGGCGGTAAGCGGCGGCTGGTCGGTCGGCTGCGGGATGAGACGGGTGTAATCGAACTGGTCTGGTTTCAGGGAGTTTACTGGTTGGAAAAGAATCTAAAAGTCGGTGCGCCGTATGTTGCCTTCGGAAAAATCAATAGCTTCAACGGGTTCATCAACATCACCCACCCAGAGTTGGAAGAGG
>JAHEAS010000565.1 GCA_024642645.1 Saprospirales bacterium
AGCGCCGAAACCACCCGGACATGAACTACTGGACGAAAGACCTGGTCATTGACCCAAGCGACCCGACTCAAAGCACTTGGTACGCCTGCGTTTGGAGCGGCTGGGGTGGCCCAGCAAACGACAAAGGCGGCCTTTTTCGCACGAAGGACCGGGGGCTGAACTGGGAAAAAATCACTGGGGATGGGCAGTTTCATCGGGTGAGTTCATTGGCGTTTACCGAGAATGGGGTTTACCTGACGACGGAAGGGCAAGGGCTTTTTCAAGCTTATACCTCAGACATCAGTACTGGGCTCCCAAGCTGGGAACTGGTCAACAAATACCCGTTTCACCATACAGAAAGGGTGTTTCAAAACCCATTTATTGGAAATGAAATCTGGGTAGCAAGCTTTGGAAACGGGATGCGAAGTGCGTTTTTTGGAGGCTTTGGCACATCGAACAAATCTGGTTCGCTGGTGGCAGCCGCACGGTTGTTACAAAATCCAGTTTTGGGCAATATCGAATTAGATATTAACCTTAAAAAGGCTGCCTCAGCTCAATTTCACCTACTCGACATGCAAGGTCGTCTGGTCCAGGATTTTTCCAATTATCAATTGATCGCCGGCAATCAGCAGTTGAGCTTCCCAGTGAAGGACTTGGTGAGTGGTAACTATTTGTTGAAAATCACACTCGCATCTGGTGAAACTTTGGCCTTGAAACTGGTACTAGTTGAATAAGAAGCGCAAACATTTTTGGAACAAAACAAAGACGAAAACGTTGGCTTTCCAGTCCACAGACAGAAAAGGGAATGCTTTAATTACATCGCTAATAAATTGAAGGTTTTTACTTTACAAATTAAATAAAATTTAATATTGGCATCAAATATGCCTACACAATTGGGTAAGACAAGAAGTTTGAAGGACACACCCTGTTACTCACACACTACTACCCATGCAAGTTTCCCCTTCAGCCGATACTCGGCGCAGCTTGGAGCAGTTCAGGCACCTACTTTTTCACCTACAAATGGAGTGCGGCTCCATTCACCACATCTTCCGGTTTTTCAAGGAGGAGTCAAGTTTCCAGCATTTCGATGCGCTGAAGGAGCTTGACCCGAACCTCATGCCACAGTTACTGGCTCGGGAGCACGTGTTGGAAGCCCGCAGGTCTGATTCTGCCGACAAGGCGCTCGAACATCTGCGGACAGCTCTTGAACTTGACCCACAATGCCCCGAAGCATGCCTCGAACTCGCAGGATTGGCAGAAACTGCCGAATCTGCCATGATGTGGTACCAGCGAAGCATGGAAGCTACTGCCAAGTTGCTTGGCCCTGAGATGATGGCGGACATGATGGCAGACTTTAAGATAAAACCTTGGAAACAGGTGGAAACACATACTTGGTTCAAAGCCAAAGTAAGCCTCTCAGAGAAGCTTTTCCGCAATGGCTACTACCAAACAGCTGCACTTCACTTCCAAGAAATTCTGGCACTGAATCCGGCGGATGACCTCGAACTTCGGCCCTACCTGCTTACCTGCCTACTTTGCGAAAACCACCTTGACGAGGCCGACCTGTTGGTTCGTAACCATCAGGATGAGGTGTCAGCAAAATGGCTTTTCTGCAAAGCATTCCTGCGATTCAAACAGCAGGGAGATACCCGCACCAGCCGCCGTAGTTTGATGCGGGCATTGCAGCGCAACCTATGGGTTTCTGTATTTTTGCTTGGTGCGGAAGATATGCCACCTGCTCATTTGGTAGAACGGCGCAAGGACAAGGGATTTAAACTTGGAAGCCGCCTCGAAGCTGCCGATTGTGTCAAATGCATCGGAATGGCATTTTGTGAGGATGCTCGCTTGCAGCACTGGATATGGGAAGTGCTAAAGGAGAAGTGTGAGGAGGCATAATAGCTATGACGTATGGGGTAAAATCAAAACCATTACCTCACAACTCAATCAATATTTCCCTAGCATGTAAAGAACTCCGAATGTCGTTACGGTGAGTACCATCCCAGTCATAAAAATCTGGTAGGTAATGCGGAGGCGGCGGTATTTATTTCCGAGCGTGCGACCCAGGAAGTAGAGGTCATTGACGATGGATTTATCAATCGTCCCCTCGTTTTGCATGACCCGCATGAGGCTGCGGATATAGTCTTCCCGCTCCATTTTGAAGAAATTGCCGAAGAAGAACAGGTTTGAATTGCCACTATCAATTGACTCAGTAGTAGTGAGCCCAAGCATCTTCACTGGGCGGGTGGCTAGTGTAGCGAATACAATGGACAAGATACATGTCAACAACAGTACCGCCGCTGGGTAAACGAGGCTGGGGTGTTCCTTAAGGTTGCCCGCCAGCATCGGGATACCGATGGTGATGAGCAACGAATTGATACTGAGCATGATGTTCGCCTTGTTGTCGGCAATATTGGTAAGGTCAATCTGGTTGCGAAGTGTCGTCTTGAACATCATCTGAGCGCTCTTGCTCTTGCCTATCGCAAATTCGAGCATTTCCACGTTCAGTTTAACCTGCGCAACCGTTTTACGGAGCGCCTTCAAGGTTTTCCGTTTTGAGTCACCATAAAGTGCTTGTGCCTCTCCAGTGTAGAAACGGTGCGTTTCCCAAAAATGAAGACCGTTTTCTGCCCACTCCTCGTCCGTCATTTTTTGGTCGCAAAACACCTCCCACTCTTTGCGCAGCTCCGCCGATTTCTCCTCGTAGGTGGTTCCGTTGGTATTGAAATCGGCATCCTTGATGATTTTTTCAAGGAGCGATTCTGGCTCCACGCCAACTTTCGTCACCTCAATCAATCGGGTTATAGTAGCTATCTTTTCTTGGTCAAAATTGGCTTTTTGTAAAAAATCGGTGGCGATTTCGATGCTCACGTTCTCATGTTCGAGGTAGGTTTTGGTAAAACCCGTGTCGTGAAAAAGCCCAGCCAACGCCAACAACTCCAATTCTTCGTCGCTGAGGCGGTAACGCCTGCCCAACTCCTGGGAGGCATCCCAAACACTGAGCGTATGCTGCAAGTTGTGATAGCCATGTTCAGGTTTCAAGCCCTGCCTGAGCAGGTCAAGAACATAAGTTTCAGCGTCTTTTACGATTTGGCTTTGCATGTTGGCGTTTTAAGCGGGGCGAAGGTAGGGGGAAATTGGAAATGAGGGAAAGAAAATGGCTTTGGGTTTTAAGCTGATGTGCTATGCCTTGCTCATTAATTAATTCAAGTTGCGGATAATTTAAGACTTGAGCTGGTTGATGGAGTGTATGAGGTTGATAAGGTTGATAAGGGTTGATTTTACCCCCAATCTGCTAAATATCAACCTTTATCAACTAAATCAACCCTTATCAACCAGCATCCGCAACTTAGGTTAATTAAT
>JAHEAS010000566.1 GCA_024642645.1 Saprospirales bacterium
CTGCCAATGTCTTTGATGCGAATGGGTACGTTGTTGTGAACGGCGACGACCGCCAGTTCTACGTCTTCCAATTTTTTGATGTAGCCCAAGCCCCGGACGAAGTACTCGGCCTTGTTGATTTCGATGGTCTGCGCCCCGGCGTCCCTGTTCGATTTTTTGACCGCCGACATCACGTCCATGAGCGGGATGCCGTAGGCTTTGAGGGCGTCGGGGTTCACATCCACTTGGTACTCCTTCACCTGCCCGCCGACGGAGGCGACCTCCGAGACGCCTTCGACGGAATTGAGGGCATATTTTACATTGAAATCCTGCACTGACCTGATTTCGTTCAAGTCCCAGCCACCGGTGACGTTGCCTGCCGAGTCACGGCCTTCGAGGGTGTACCAATACACCTGTCCCAATGCGGTTGCGTCTGGCCCCAGCGAGGGTTGCACACCCGGCGGCAAGAGGCCGGAGGGCAGCGAGTTCAGCTTTTCCAAAATCCGGCTGCGTGACCAGTAGAACTCGGTTTTTTCATCGAAAATGACATAGATGCTGGCGAATCCAAACATGGAAGTGCTGCGGACGGAACTCACGCCGGGAATACCCAACAAGAAGGTCGTGAGGGGGTAGGTGATTTGGTCCTCGACATCCTGCGGGGAGCGCCCCATCCAGTCGGCGAAGACGATTTGCTGGTTCTCACCGAGGTCAGGTATGGCGTCCACCGGCACGGGGTCGCTGGGCAGGAAGGTCTTCCAGCCGAACGGCGCCGTGACCACGCCCCAGCCGATGAACATCGCCAGCACGAGCAGGGTAACGAACTTATTTTCGAGGAAGAAGCGGATAGTACCGTTAAGCATGATGGCTTTTGTTTTTGATAAAAAGCGTCATTTCAATTTCCAATTTTTTGGTCAACAGCAGGCCTCACCAGACTGTATCGGCGGGCATTTCACCGAACCGTAGGAGCAGTAAACACAGCAATCGCCGGGCTTTGGGCGCAGCAATTGGTGGCAGTTTTCACATTCGTAAAAGAACTGGCAGGCGTCCGTTGGCATGGTTTCCATTTTCTGATAGCCACACGATGGGCAGGTGAGCAGGCTTTGCAGGACAACCTTTCCCGCCGTTCGGGCTTGACTTTTTTTATAAAACTGCCAGCCTGCCCAGCCAGCCAGCCCGACCCCTACCACCATGAGCAAGCCGCTGTATTTTTCTAAGCCCGCCGAAAATGCGGACAGGCCAGCGGCCCCTCCCAGCGCTACGGCGAGGAAGGGCAGCCAGCAACAACTGGTGGCCAGGAGGAAGGCGAATGCGGAACCTATGAGCGAATGCTTAATTTTCATGTCAATTTTATTTTACAGGTGCAGAGGGTTTACTGAACCACTACCTTCACAACACCCAGCCGCTCACCTGACAAGTGGGATTCCAGCAAGTAAATGCCTGACGCCAAACCCGATATGTTCAGCACAAGCGCTTGATTGTCAGCTGTTTTTTCACCAAAATCAAAACTGCGGACGGTGCGGCCTGCACCGTCAAGCAGCGAAAATTCCAGCTTACCTGCTTTCGGCAGGCTGATATCAACGTTCAAAACACCCGTCGAAACGGGATTTGGTGAGACGCTGAAAGTTGGCTGCTCCGCAACACCCGACGTGCCGCTGGCCGCTGGATTCACGATAAACTGCCCCATCATGCCGCCATCCTCGTGGCTAAGTATATGGCAATGGTACATGTATGGCATGTCAGCATCGCCGTAGTTTTCGTACTTCGTAATGAGCTTCACGCTACCATTCATCGGCGGCACCACGACCACGTCCTTGCGGCCCCGTTCGTTTGGTGGTGGCGTTGCGCCGTTTACCGACAGCACATAAAAATGATTGCCGTGGATGTGCAGCGGGTGCGCCATCATGGTCTGGTTGGTGATGTTCCAAATCTCTGTTTTGCCTTGTTCGGTGGTGAAATTGATGGTCTCCATATCGTACTTCAAGCCGTTGATAAAAAAATTGGTCATGCTCATCATCGGCTGGGCAGTGAAGCCTAGGCTACGAGTCGCTGCACCCGATTGTGACCAAACCACATTGTTAGTCAGCGTACTTGGCATGCTCATCACTGGGTTGGCGGTAGCTGCTACCACGTTGATTGTCAGTACGTTAAAATCTGTGTTGTCGAGTGGGCCCATTGTGCCGCCCATCATCATCGTGCCGCCGGGGTAGCCTTGTGGCAGCCCGGTGCCGAAAGATTTTAGCGTCAGGGTATTGCCCTGCTCGCCGCTCAAATCCACAATGATATCCGCCCGCTCGCCGGGGGCAAGGATGAGACGGGACATCGAAATTGGCGCATTGAGCAGTCCGGCGTCCGAGGAGATTTGGTGAAACGCCTTGTTGTTGGCGAAGCCAAAATTGAAGAAACGATGGCTAGAGCCGTTGAGCAAGCGGTAGCGAACCATCTGCGCTGGGCTGCTTACCACTCCATCAACTACTCCGTTCACCAGCACGGCGTTGTCTGCCTCGTCGTCCATCACAAGTTGCTTTTGCGCATCGAAGGTCTTAAACTGAAAAACCAGCGGTACATCATCCACCCCGTAAGTGCGGGGAAGGTTGAGCGCAGCCTCCTCTGCATCCCGCACGATGATGAAGCCCGCCGCCCCGAGCAGCACCTGTTTCATCGTCTTGCCATGTGGGTGCGGGTGGTACCAGTAGGTGGCCGCCTTGTCCAATATCGGGAACGCTGGCGACCAGGTCTCCCCCGCCTTGATGATGACGTGCGGGCTGCCGTCGTTGGCGGGCGACACGTTCAGGCCGTGCCAGTGTACCGTCGTGGTGTCGGTAAGCTGGTTGTGGACGTTGAACTGCACTTGCTGCCCGGCGTCGAGCACGATGGTCGGGCCGAGGAAGTTGCCATTGTAGCCGATGGTGTTGGTAGTGAAGCCGGGATAAATCACGGTCGTGCCAGCCTGCACGGTCAGGTCAATGACGGGGCCTGAGAGCACTGGTGGGATTGGTACGGGTATTTGCCCGAAAGCCGAAACTGCCATTGCGGCAAAGCTGCAAACAAGGAATTTTGATAACAATTTCATGTTTAAAAAAAGTTTGACTGCCCGATGGCGAGGTTTTGCCCGACACCAGATTTTGAAAAAAATGGTTCAAACTCAATCTTCAATTAAAAAGGCATTGGTAAAAACTCACCAATAATTATCGTGCAAAAACTGCATCGGCAAAACATCGGCGAGGTTCAAAACCTCGCCGATGTTTAAATCAAAAACTTATCTAAAACGGCGACGAAAACCGCTCGTCCGTCATGAATGACGTGTCAGTTAGCGTCTTCAAAAACGCAATTAAATCAGCCTTGTCTTGTCCCG
>JAHEAS010000567.1 GCA_024642645.1 Saprospirales bacterium
CCTGCACAGACACTTGGCCGGAAAGCGCAAAGCCGCCGTTGCCATCGCCAAGCAGCACCCCAGCCTTCTGGCTGTTGAAGGACGCATAATAAATATCTAAAACCCCGTCGTGGTTAGCGTCCACTAAGGCGCAAGCTGTTTCGTCTTCACCGGGGAGGTCCATCCCGCTCGTCGTGAAAGTTCCATCACCATCGTTCATGAAAATTGAAATATTGCCAGACAGGCGGTTAGTGGTAAACATATCGTCCCAGCCGTCGCCGTTGAAGTCGCCAACAACGACACCCCGCACGCCATTGGAAGTATAATAGGTGTCCATGTTGGTGAAACTGCCAAGGCCATCACCGGTGAGCACCCGCACTTCGGAATCCCAAGCGGTGGTGACGACGAGGTCAATCTCTCCGTCGTTGTTGAAATCGGCACCCTCGCTGGGGCTGGGTGTGCTATTATCGCCTGTATCATAAACCGTGAAGTCGTTGTAGTGCCCTGTACCGTCGTTGAGCAAAATCCGGAGGTCGTCGGAGCTTTCATTAACAGCGACGAGGTCAGAGTAGCCATCGTTGTTCATGTCGCCAGCGTAGGCGCCATAGGTCTGGAGGTAATCTTCACCGGGTAGCCGCAGCTCAATGGTACTTTCGAGTGGTTGGTCAAGGAAGCCGGGGGCAGTTTTTACCCAAAAATTCCATGCAAAGGGGCTGGCTAGTGGTTCGCCGCTGGTATTGGAAACGCTCTTGGCAAGTTGTACCAGTACTATTTCGCCTGCAAAAAAAGGCTCATCAGGCTGGAAACTGACTGTCATGTCGTTATCTAAAAAAGAAAACTGCCCTGTGGCTGGCCCCGACCAGCGACCGAATACCCGAAAGCTGGCCGGGCCAATGGTCTGTGGGTTCACTGGCTGGTTGAAGTTAATCTTCACCGGAGAGCCGGCGACGGCGGTGTTACCTGTAGGGGAGGTAGCGACGACTTGAAGCGACTGGCCTTGTACCATATATATATGTGTAAGGAAGAATAGGCCGCTCAGGAGTTGGGTGATGTTTTTCATAAAACCAATGTTTCAATGATGATTTCAAGTTACTGCTAAAATAATTAGCGAACCTGACAGGGTGTGCTGCCCCTTTGTCCATTTTGTTACTTTTTTGTGTAACACTTTTTCAGGGCAGGGCATTCTCGTAAGTCCTGTCAAAGCTATCAAATTTCCGGAGCCATTCATGCACGGCGGAACCAGCTTGTATCTCGTACTTTTTTTTTACCTGCGTTTGGCTCAGTTCTCTCCTGTCTATTTCTCCAACTATCTACAATTTAAAAACGTGGGAATAGTCCTGTTGGGGTCCGCTTTGAGTATTTGACTTCTAACGATTTGCCATTTTGTTACTTCTTTGTGCAGCACCATTCCAGGACAGGATATTTCACAACCATAAAAAAACGCCTCCCGGAACCCCGGATGGCGTTTTTAACCACAACATTGGATACGTAGAGATTGAATAAATTGATTATTCCGATGCAGCAGTTTCCATCACTGGCGCTTGGTTCGCCCCCTTCTTTCCCCACTCGCTCCTTTTCTTAAAATACTTCGGGTTCACCAACAGAAGCCCAAACGACTCACAGTCATGCTTGCCTTGGTTGGCATGGTGCGACCCGTGAGCCCGTAGTATGGCTCGGCTGTACTTTGAGTCTAGTTGACGGAACCACGAAAACCGTTGGTGGATGTACACGTCGTGGATGAGGAAATAGATGGCGCCATAAATCGTGATTCCCAGCCCGATGAAAAACAGCCAAGTATGCGCTGTGAAAGAGCCCAATAGGATGCAGGTGATGCCCGGCGTTGCAAAGACGAGAAAAAACAGGTCGTTCTTCTCGAACCAGCGGCCCTCCTTGAAGTCGGGTCGGTGGTGGTCTTCGTGCCACTTCCAGCCAAAGCCGTGCATGATAAACTTGTGGGCGAACCAAGCTACGAATTCCATGCCGCCCACTGCGGCGAGAGTGATGAGGATTGCTTGTATGGTTGACATTGTTGGATTGTTATGATGTTGGATTGTTTTATTGTTGGATTATTGGGGTGTATAGGTTTTCGAAAAACGGGCAACAATTCAACAATAAAACAATTCAGCAATTTCTCAAAGCATATTCAAACTCATCCGCAGTGCCGAACTGCACAGCAAGTAGATTTTCTTGCCATCGTGCACCCGGATGCGCTGCTCCTTTACCTTGGCAGCGGCGGTGCGGCGTATTTTTTTGAACAAATTTAAGTAATAAACATAAGCCAAGTAAACGCCAAAACGGGCACTTTTTGGCAATTGAACAATGCCAAGATAAGCATCGTCAAAGTCTTTTTTGATGTCCGTTTCTATTTTTTCCTTGTCTTCTTGGGTGAAATGGGTGAAATCCACGCCAGGAAAGTACACCCGGCCCCGGTCGTCGAAGTCGCTCTTGAGGTCCCGAAGGAAATTGATTTTTTGGAAAGCTGCGCCAAGGCTACGTGCAGGGGATTTCAAGTGGTCAAACAAGGCACGGTCGCCATCACAAAATACCCGCAAGCACATCAGACCCACCACCTCAGCCGAGCCGTAAATGTATTTTTCGTACAATTCGCTGCCATAAAAATTATGGTGCAGGTCCATTTCCATGCTTTCAAGAAAGGCGTCAATCAGCTCCTGCTCGATGCCATAACGATGTACCACTTCCTGAAAGGCATGCAGCACGGGATTCAAGCTAATACCTTCCTGAATGGCCGTGTAGGTATCCTGTCGGAAACGCTCCAGCAACTCTGCCTTGGGATAGCCGTGGAAGGTGTCCACAATCTCATCGGCGAAGCGCACAAAACCGTAAATGGCATAAATAGGCATACGGATGCTTTTATCAAAAGCCCGGATTCCCATCGAAAAAGAGGTGCTATACCGCTCGGTGATGAGGCGGCTGCATTCTTGGCAGGTGGTATTGAAGAGTTCTTGCATGGCTTGATTGTTAGTTGTGGTTCTTCGCAATTAGTTCTGCAACCACCTGTCCCGAAATCAATGACGGCGGTACGCCGGGGCCGGGAGCAGTGAGTTGGCCGGTGTAATATAGGTTTTTTACTTTTTTGCTTTTGATTCTTGGTTTCAAAAATGCGGTTTGAAGCAGCGTGTTGGCCAAGCCGTAGGCATTACCCTTGAAGGCGTGGTAGTCCGATTTGAAATCATTGTGAGCAAATGAACGCTTGTACACAATTGAATTTCGTATGTCCTGCCCTGTGAGGTTTTCGAGGCGCTCCATCACCAAGTCGAAATATTTTTCCCGAAGTTCCTCCGTGTCTTGAAGGTCAGGTGCCAAAGGGATTAGCACGAAGAGGTTTTCGCA
>JAHEAS010000034.1 GCA_024642645.1 Saprospirales bacterium
CGCAGAAGGCCACCACTTCCAGCGTGGCCTCGGGTATGTGGTACCACCCAAAAAAGGGCAATTACGACGGCTATTTCAGCTTCGTATCCAACAGCATCGAGCAGCAGGACAACGGGGGCGCTGCCGAGGACTTGAGCACAGCGTTCATTGACGCTTACCAAGTTGATGTCCATCTAGCCAATGCCAATACCCGCAATGCAAATCGGGAGTTGGCATACACACAGTACATTCGATTGAATGGGAATGGGAAAGTTGGCAGTTCGGCAGTCCCGATAGCTATCGGGAGTGGGCAGTCGGGGCCGGGCATTGTGCAAGATTCGTTGAAAACGCAAATTCCAAAGTCAACCCAGCCAGATTCATTGGGCAATTACCCTCCTCAAAACGGCAAGCCAGCAGTAGCTGCAGGGTCTCCTGCCTCCAATCCCACGGGGACAGGTCGTCAATCTAAAAGAGCCTTCACCCTTTACCACCAAATTGCGTGGCACAAGGCCAGCTACAAGTTCTCCGACACGTCGCCGGACTCCACTTTTTACGGTGATTTTATGGTGGATAAACGGGGGCTTCGGCATTACCTAGAAGTGCGAAAACTGGAGAATACGTTCAAGTTGCAAACCTTCAAATTGCGCCAGCAAACACCCAACCCGGCCTCCGGCCCCAAAGACCGGGCGCTGCCGAAGGAAAGCGACCTGCTGGAAATTGGCTTGCTGCATCGCCTGAATTTCCTGAAACAAGAACCTGTGGACACTGGGGTTATCCAAAACTTGTTCCTGACTGCACGGCTCAACCTTTCGCCCGGCGACCGCCTGCGCCTGAACACCTACGCCCACCTGGGCATCGGCGCCAATGCAGGCGACTATCGGGTGAGCGGCGAGCTGTTTTTGAACCTGAAAAAAATTGGAACGCTGCGGCTGGAAGCAGTGAACCAGTTGTATTCTCCTTCGTTGCTGCCACAACGGTTTTATGTAACACAGCAAGAAATATGGAAAAACGGTTTTGGAAGAACGCTGGAAACCAGCCTATCCGGCACGTATTCGCTGCCACAATTCAAGTTTTCGGTCGGCGGGAAATCTCACCTGCTGAGCAAACTCGTGTACTTTGACAAGAATGGAAGACCCCAGCAAAGCGGCACCTTCAGCATCTTGCAACTCACGGCGCAGAAGGATTTCACACTTGGCCCGCTGCACCTCGACAACTCGGCCTACCTCCAACAAACCACCTCGGACGTGTTGCCGCTGCCGCAGTTTTACAGCAAGCACAGTCTCTTCCTCGAGGGCAAGATTTTCAAAAAAGTGATGCTCACGAAAATCGGCGTGGATGCCCGGCTCACCGCTGCCTACACGCCTCCGAGCTACAACCCGCTAATTGGGCAGTTTGAGCTGCAAGACACGCAATCGCTACCTTTCACGCCACTACTCGATGCATTCCTCAGTGTTAGGGTGAAAACCTTCCGGTTTTTCTTCAAAATCGAGAACGTATTGGCCACACCGCTTCGAACTTACTATTATCAAACGGCTGATTACCCGATGCCTTTCGGCTACACAAATGGCGGGATGCGGCTGGGGATTTCTTGGCGGCTGGTGGATTGAGCATTCAATTTCTAATTAATATGCATCCAAAAAACAAGAACGAAGGCGACAACTTGGCCACCTTCGTCCAGTTTCATTTGGTTTTTATATCATTAGCCATTTTGGCTTTTAGTCTTGATTCATCCAGTTAGCAGGGGTCGGTGGACATAGTGCCGCCAACAATGACGTTGTCAATGCCGCAGTTTTGGATAAGCACGTCGGAATCCGCTTGGATGACGTTTTTGAAAGCAGCCGGGATAAAAAGGAACCCGGGTATGTCTTCATCGGCGGGAATACTGATATCATATGTCCCGTTGCCGGAATACTGATTATTGTTTTGCACGAGGTTGTGGTTTGAGCCATCTCTGACGCTTAACCCCGCATAGTAGTTGTCAGTAAACTTGTTATTTCGAAGTTTCCAGCCAGTTGCAGAAAATTCTGCGCCGATGGGGTCACCACTGTTTGGAATGGTGACTCCGAATAACGCATTGTACTTGCACAAAAGAAACCCTGCATTGCTGAGGTGCAAATGATTGTTTTCAGCAGTTCCCCATTTGTCACAGGCCCAAATGCCGATGTCAAAACCACTTATGTCATTGTTTGCAATGTAGGCACTTTTTCCTCTGTTAACTAAAATCCCATTATCCGTCCCGGTTCCTTCAATGGTGTTATTTATCAACGCCGTCCGGTCAGATTTCTCAACAAGAATGCCTAGCGGGAAGCCAAATATTTTGCTAGACAAAACCGCTGATTGCGGCGAGTTATCGAGTAATACTGCAGTATATGCTCCATCTCCAAATGGCTGGATTTCCACATTCTGAATCGCTGTGCCAGGTGCATTCACCACATGTATGGCAGGGTTCGTTGTAGATACGGCATCTGTGCTGGTTATCCGAAGCACAGCACCATCTTCCCCAATAATCTTCACTGTTTTGTCCACCGTTACCCTATTAGTTTCCGTGTGCAACCCCGCTTTCAGGTAGATGACGCCGCCAGCATCAGCCTCGGCGATGGCCTGGTTGAGCGCATCCACCGAGCCGGCCGGGATGGTCGTCCAAGACCCCGAGCGGCTCGTAACGAAGTCGCTGAGGTTGGGATTGTAGTATTGGGTTTCATCCGAAACCGGGGTGTCGGCCACATTTTTTACCTGCTCTTTTTGGCAGGAAAGAAAAGTAAAACCAGCTAAAATTACTGTTGAAAGGGCGATTTTGAAGAATGTTAATTTTTTCATTTTCTTTGATTTTGTGAGCTGAACCAATGGGGATAAAAACCTGGCGACCAGTTTTCTTGAGGTCGCCAGGACGATTGTATTAATTGGCTTGCTCGGTTATTTTAATGAGTGATGTTCAATATTTTAATAGCATGGCCCATCCAATTTAGTTCCGCCTAATACATTATTGTTTGTGCCGCAATCCACGGTAACTATTCCAGCGGTGTTGATGGCGAAATTGTTGTAGGACGTAGGCGTAAATGACCCCACCAGGTACGAATCACCCAGCATGTAGATATCCTGGCCAGAAACTGGGTTGAAAGATTGGTTCTGGAATAGGTAATTATTATTGGCTCCGTCTATTACCACATAATTCCAACTGCTATCATAACCTTTGTTTTTGATGACTAACCAGTCGACGCAAGAGATAGCTTTTTTCAGCATTTTGCCATTCGGTAGCTTAACATTTCCTTGTACGGTGCACAATAGGGGGCCAGAGAAGCCACCAACTGTGGTATTTTCTGCCATTGTTCCGTCCTTGTCGCTGGCGAAAATACAGGTGCCATATTTTGAAACATGGTTTCCTTTGAGTTGAATACTAGGTGCGCTTTCAGCGATAATTCCCCAAACACCTAGCGGGGTATTACCTACAACAGTGTTATCATAAATGCGGGCCATATTGCTATGGTCGCTCGCCCAGATGCCAAACTGGAACCCGCTGATGAGGTTACCTTCGATTCTGGCAAGTCGGCCTTTTTCGAGGAAAATGCCCGTACTGCCAGCGCTCGACTGTGGATAAATACTCAGGCCTTTTATCCAGACCATGTTGCAATCCTTGATATATATGGCCGGATCCAACACATTCATGATAGTGAACGGGAAACCGGAGCCGGGGCCGCTCACATTGAAGTAAATATTAGCGCCTTCTTCTCCGAATAACCGCACCATCTGGGTGATGGTCACGGTGCCGGACTCCCAGTGGTCGCCGCTTTCCACCACGACTTTGCCGTTTGGCCCGGCGGAGTTGATGGCGGCTTGCAGTTGGTTGACGGAGCCGGCGGGTACGTGCACTTCGGAGCGATCCGATACGCCGTCTTCCAGCATTTTCGGATGCTCGTAGTCATAGTTCAATTGTGTCATTCTCTGGTTGACCAGGGCCTGAATATCGGCGGGTATTCCAGAATTGTCAGTTTTTAAATCAGCATCGGCTGGTGATTTTTCCTTAGTACAACTGGCAAAAATCAGGAGGGCAGTGGCAAATAGTGGCATCACGATTTTGTAGTTCATGTTCCAAAAGATTTTAAAGAGGAAATAAACTGAACGGCACTTCGAAGCGGCATTGCAGGTGCAAGGCTTAGCGGTAAACTGTTCTATTTACTTCTTCGGGTAAAGGGAAAAATTTGCTCCGGAAGCATGGCTAAAAGGTAGGATGGGCTGGCTGGCAGCAGCCCGTACATTTGTTCCAAAAACCTGTAAAAATGTTCCATCAGGCTTTTTCCCGGAATTCGGAAGGCGTAAAGCCGGTTTCCTTCCGGAATATTTTTGAAAAATAGTCTGGAGTACTGAAGCCGGTACTGTAGGAGATTTCAGAGATGTTGGCCATGCCATTGCGGAGCAGAAGCTTGGCCTTTTCGATACGGATAAAGCGGATATAGTGGTTGGCGGAGCGCCCGGTGAGGCTGGTAAGCTTGCGGTGTAGCTGGGTGCGGCTCATTCCCAGGGCTTTGCAAAGGTCTGGCACGGCAAAGTGGTGGTCATCAATTTTACCCTCGATAATTTCATTGAGTTTTTTCAAAAAAAGCTGCTCGGCAGGCTCCACGGGAGGGTTTTCCGGTGCGGGTTCTTTGGTCTGACCGGCTAGGTGCAGGTAAAATGCCCGGAGTTTTTTCCGTAATTCGAGCAGCCTGCTAACCCTTATCAGCAGTTCTTCGGGGTTGAAAGGTTTGGAAAGATAGGCATCGGCACCGATTCCCAGCCCGGTGAGCTTGGAGTCTTCATCGGCTTTGGCAGTGAGCAGGATGATGGGAATATGGCTGGTACGTTCGTCTTTTTTCAGAAACCGGCAGACTTCGAACCCGTCTTTTTCAGGCATCATCACGTCGCTGATGATGAGGTCGGGTATCTTCTCCAAAGCCAGGTCTATGCCTTGTTGCCCATCATTGGCCACGGCGAGGCGGTATTTTTCAACCAGACAGGAGCTTAGGTAAGCTACCACATCTGGATTGTCTTCGACGATGAGCACCAAAGGTGCATCGGATGGCGCTTTTCTGGAGGGTCGGGGCGCTATTTTGGGAGCTATGGCTGGGCCTTGCAAAACACCATCGTCCACGTTGAATTTGGCAAAGGAGAACGGTGCAGACTCTTTCTTGACAGGAAGCGTGACGGTGAATTCGGAGCCTTTCCCCAACTCGCTGACCACGCTCACCGTGCCGCCCATCAGCCTTACCAACTCTTGGGTCAGTGCAAGCCCGATGCCTGTACCCTCGCCCCGCCGGGTGGGGGAATCGTCAGCCTGGTAGAACCGGTCAAAGATTTTGGGCAGTTTTTTCGGTGAAATGCCAATGCCCGTGTCCTTGACTTTCAGGTGTAAAAGTTGGTGATGTGCCGCTACCACCACTGTCACTTTGCCGCCCGCTGGGGTAAATTTTATAGCATTGGACAGCAGGTTGCTCATGACCTGTAAAAGACGCTCTGGGTCAAAATCCATTAAATACGACTCCTTTTCACAGAAAAAACCAAGCTGAATTTTTTGCTGTTTGGCAAACGAATGAAAAGATTCGGTGAGGTAGCGAAGGTAGCCAATGATGTCACCCTGTTTCATTTCGAGCTTTAGGAACCCGGATTCCAGTTTCGACAGGTCGAGGATTTGGTTGACGAGGTGGAGCAATTGTTTGCCATTGCTTCTGATTATATCCAGGCTTGTCTTCATGCCCATGCTTGCCTGTGTTTTCAGTTGCTCCGAAAGCCCCAAAATGATGGTTAAAGGTGTGCGGAACTCATGGGTGATATTGGCGTAGAGCTTTGATTTTACGGCATCCAGTTCTTGCAGGCGCTGTGCTTCTGTCTTCGCCAATTTGCGTCGAAGCTCATAAGAACGGATGAATAGCAAAGCCCCGAATCCCAACCCCATCCAAAGAATGGTCGCCCACCAAGTTGTCCACCACGGGCGCAGGATGGTGATGGGCAACGAAATATCCTCGCCCCAGACCCCGTCACTGTTGGCTGCTTTTACCCTGAAAATATAGTGGCCGGGACTGAGGTTGGTATAGTTGGCGGTTCGGTTTGCACTTGAATCCTTCCAATCGCTGTCGTAGTTTTCCAGCTTGTACTGGTAGGTGTTTTCCGATGGTGACTTAAAATGCAGGGCAGAAAAACTCAGTGAAATATCGTTCTGCCAGTGTGCAAGGGTAAGTTCGTTGGTTTTGGAAATATCTTGAAGTAGCGGGCCATTCTCCCCCGGCCCCACTATCTCATTGAAAAGCCGAAAGGTCGTCAGGGCAACTTTTGGTGGAAACGAATCTATTTGAAGGCTGTCAGGGTGAAAATAGAGCATCCCATTGGGGCTGGCAAAAAACATTTCCCCGCTACGGGTCTTGAAGCCCCCGCCGCCCATGTACCAAAGTTCCTCTTTCTTCATCCAATTGTACCGGCTGAACTGCCGCACCACTTTTTGGCTGCGGGGGTCGAATTGCACGATTCCCTCGGGTGTTTTCATCCATAAGAACCCGTGCTCATCTTCCATGATATTTCGAGCGATGCCGATTTTTTCGTGTTCGGACTTGGGCAGGCTGATCAGTTTTTGCTGTTGTTTGTCCCATCGTTTCAGCCCGGCGCTGTGTGTCGCCATCCAGCAGTTGCCGTAGCGGTCGAAATGGATGCTGTGGACGCCGAACTCCTTAGCGTATTGTTCAAATTTTTCGGTTTTTGGGTCGTAAATATAAAAGCCCGATTGATTGATACCCAGCCAGATTTTACCCGTTTCGTCCTCAGCTATAGCGGTGATTGCGCTCATACCACCCAGATTTTCCAATTTTCCGGAGTAACATTTGAAGATACCTTTTTCCGGAGTGGCGAGCACGCAAAAACCGGGTTCGGATTCAAAGGCGGAAGCGCATAACATACCGTTTTTAGTAACAAAAACTTTTGCTCCCGGTCCCTTCGGTAAAGGCTGGTAATGTCGGAAGACGCCGGGAGCGACCATCCTGTCCACCCCCACATTTGTGCCCACCCAGATGGTTCCATCAGGCGCTGTTTCAACGCTTTCTACCCCATCGCTGCTCAGGCTGTTCGGGTTGCCCGGCTCGTGGCGGTATAGGTGAAAGGTATTGCCTTCCCGGTTCCAGTGCACTAGACCTTCGTTATCCGTTGTGAGCCAGATATTCCCCTCGTTGTCCTCGCACCCCGCCCACATTTTTTTAACCCCCGGCAGTTTTTTGTTGTCTGGCCGCAGGAAGTGAAAACGGCCCTTCCCGGGGTTGTATTTATAAATACCCCCTTGCCAGGTAGCCGCCCAGATGTTGCCAGAGTAGTCCTCGATAAGGGCATTGTTCCATATGAAATTTCTATTCCAAACCTCCTGGCTTTCATCTTTAATATGGGTAAATTTTTCGGTGCTAGGGTCGAATATATCCATCCTGCCGGTAATGCCCACCCAGAGTTTGCCGTCTTTGTCTTTGATGATTTTCGTGATGGATTCAGGGGAAATGCTGAACGGGTCGGAAGGGTCGTGCTGATATTGTTTCACAAATTTTTCCTCATCCACGTTGAATTTCAACAGACCATGTTGGACGGTGCCCAGCCAAACCGTATTGGGTTTTTCAAAAAGAACTACCCCAAATTCATTGGCGTAATCAATCGTATCCTTGGTAAAACGGAAGGTCTTGAATCGGTCTTTGCCGGGTATGAACTTGCATAGGCCATCATCGGTGGGGAACCAAAAATTGCCCTCATCATCTTCGCCCCATCCTTTGGCCACGACGTTGTTCCCAAGCGAGCTGCTGTCTTTCGGATTGTGCAGGAAATGCTGGAAAGGCAGGCTTGCTAGGTGCATGCCATTTTTAAAACCGGAAATATCAATCGCGTACAACCCATCTCCCCAAGTGCCAACGAGCAGGCGTCCCAGCCTGTCTTCCCGCATACAGGAAATGCCCCTCCTGATGGGGTTATTTGCTGAAGTCGAGCCGTAAAGCTGAGGGACGAAACGGTCTTGCCCAGCATCATACCGATATAGTTTTGGTGCAACATGGCTAAATTGAAACCCCACCCAAATGTTGCCGGATTTATCTTCGTAAAGGTTCGGGATGTTACGGGTCGGCAGGCTGTCTTGCATCGTTGCGCCTGGGAGGTATGTTTTCATTTCATGCCCATCGTACCGAACGATGCCCGATAGCGTACCTATCCAAATAAACCCTTGTCTGTCTTGCAGAATGTCAAGCACAGATGGGTTGGGCAGGCCACTTTCCATGGTAAGCTGGTCAAAGCGGAGGGATTGGTATTGCGCCAGGACATTTTCTGTCAGCAACAACAAGAAGCAAGAAAGAAGTAGGTGTCCATATTTTAAACGGTTCTTCAATTGTGTAAATATTGATTAATTTGGCATTACGATTTAGGTTCGGTTTAAAATTAGAGAAAAAATAAAAATATCGATAGATGAGTCATTGATTTTTTTTATTTTCCCGCAAACAAACCCCCTAGTTTATGAGAACGATACTACCCTTTCTTTTCCTCGTTATTTCCTTTTCACATGCCATCGCACAATCAAAAATAACTGGCACTATCACCAATAAACAGGGCGAACCGCTGCCCGGAACCACCGTGCTAGTGCCGGGCACGAAGCTCGGGACGGTAAGTGGCATCAACGGCGATTATTCCATCGAACTTCCGCCCGGCCACGACACCTTGTCGTTTCAGTTTGTGGGCTTTAAAACTTCCAAAGTACCTGTCAATGGCCAGTCCATTGTGGATGTGCAGTTGGAAGAAAGCCTGAGCAATCTAGGTGAAATCGTCGTTGTTGGCTTCGGAAAACAAAGCCGTCGAAACATCACAAGTTCCGTTTCATCCACCGGCGAGGAGGCTTTCCGAAATGTTTCCGTGCCCAATTTTCAAAGAGCTTTGCAAGGGCGCATGCCGGGCGTGGTCATCACAAATGCCTCCGGTGGATTGAATGCCGAGGCAGTCATCCGCATACGGGGCACGGGTTCCATTGGTGCAGGCAACCAGCCCCTCATCGTGGTGGACGGCCTGGTGTTGGCTGCTGTGCCCGATGGGGCACTTGGGGTATCGTCTAATCCCTTCATCGGCATTGAGCCCAACAACATCGAGTCGGTGGAGGTGCTGAAAGACGCAGCTGCTGCGGCCATCTACGGTTCGAGGGGCTCCAACGGGGTGATTTTGATAACGACCAAAACGGGCAACTTTAACCAACCACCGAAAGTGAGCCTGGGCTACTATGCAGGCTTTTCGGAAATCAGTAAAAAACAGGATTTGCTGAACACGGAGGAATACGTCATGCTCTGGAACGAAGCGGCACAGAATGCTGGCTACGACCCAGCGTCGCAATCGGAATTTTTTTACCCCGTTGGGACAGAGCCTTACGCCGACTGGCAAAACTTGCTGCTGCGCAAGGGCTTCGTGCAGGAGGTCACCGCCAGCGTTTCCGGCGGCACACTCACCACCAAATACTACTTTGGCGGCACGATGCGGGAGGAAGAACAATACTTGCGAACCATTGGGCTGAAACGGTACAGCGTACTGGCCAAGTTCGAGCAAAAAATTGGCAACAAAGTGACGGCTGGCATTTCCATCAACCCTTCCCGAACGATTGA
Organism: Saprospirales bacterium; assembly: GCA_024642645.1. GTDB lineage: Bacteria > Bacteroidota > Bacteroidia > Chitinophagales > Saprospiraceae > UBA6168. The sequence continues at coordinate 9,600 of JAHEAS010000034.1, forward strand.
CAACAAAACCGGCAATGCCTGGCCAGGCTCGGCTTGGGGTGCTTCTTCGTGGTTTGCCCCAAATTTCGAAGCACTCGATGAAAATGGAAATTGCCGAAGGGACATCCTGCTTTCCAGCAACGGCCAATATGGCGGCTTTGCCGGGAACCCCTGCACGGTGCTGGAAGACCAATGGATACAGACCACCACGACCTACGTCCTGCTCAATTCACACCTGAACTGGACACCGTTGCCCAACTTCCGCCTCAGCACCCAAATCGGCGTGGAGACAGACCAGTTGGATGGGTACTACCGCTTTGGAGCCAATACCTGGTTTGGAGCCTCCGAGGGTGCAGCAGGCGCCAATTACCAAAACCTTTTCAACTACAACTGGACCAACCTCGCCACTTGGCGGAACAACTGGGACGTTGGACATGAATTGGAAGCCACGGCGGGAGTACACTTGGCTAAAGAATCCTTAGATGCCAATTACAGTTGGGGAAGTGGCTTTGTGGATGACCGCCTCCGTTACCTCAGTGCTGCTGCATCAACGGGTAGCTGGTCATTCAAAACGGATGCAGCTTTTCTGGGCTATCTCGCCCGCCTGAACTATGCTTTTCAAAACAGGTACCTCCTAACCCTCACTGCCCGGTACGATGGTTCGTCAAGGTTTGGAAACAGCAATCGCTATGGTTTTTTCCCGGCACTATCAGCCGGATGGGTCATTTCCGATGAAGATTTTTTCAAGGTCAATGGGTTGGATTTTTTAAAAATCAGGTCGAGCATTGGTGTGGCCGGGAATGCTGAAATTGGGAATTTCGCAGCACGAGGGCTGGTGAGTTTCGACCCTGATTATGTTGGCGAGTCTGGGTACATTTTGCAGTCCATCGAAAACGATGCTTTGGGTTGGGAAAAAAACGTGCAGTGGGACGCGGGGCTGGAGTTCAGCTTGTTCAACAATCGGATTTCCGGCATGGTGGAATATTATATCAAAGACACCAAAGACCTCTTGCTTGAGCGGCCCATTCCTGCCACGAACGGGTTCAGTTTCCTCACCTCCAATGTTGGCGAAGTTCGCAACCAAGGTTTTGAATTTGAACTCAATGCCGACATTTTGCATCGCAAGGATTTCACCTGGAACCTGCAACTGAATGGCGCTACCCTTAAAAATGAAGTGCGCAAATTGGTTGACCAAGATGGAGACGGAAAGAACGACGATATTATCCAGTATGGCCGGATGCTCTTCCGACCCGGGGAATCCGTCGGAACCTACTTTTTAGTGGAATATGCCGGGGTGAATCCCACCACCGGGGATGCTCTTTTTTACAACCTCGAAGGCAACACGGTCGTGAACGACGCTCCGGGCGAATACCGGAAGATTTTCGGGAACTCCATGCCTGCTTTCACAGGGGGTATCGCCAATAGTTTTCGCTACAAAAACTTTGACCTGTCTGCCTTTTTTCATTTTAAAACGGGGTATAAAATTTATCTGGAAGACCGGAACAGGGAAGACAGTTTCTATGGTGACAACTTGAACCGAAGCACCCTCGACCGATGGACACCCACGAACCCCAACACGGATGTGCCACAAGTCAGGCTTTGGCAGACCAATGGTTCGCAACATTCCACTCGGTATCTGGAGGACGGAGATTTTTTGCGGTTGAAAAACCTGACATTGGGCTTTACTTTCCAAGGCATTGGTAAAAGAGGTTCTGCCAAGCTTCGTGTTTTTGCGGCAGCACAAAACCTGCTGACCTTCACCAAATTCCGGGGGCTGGATCCCGATAGCGAGTTCCGTGCATCCGCCGAAGCCGCCACTGGCACGGTTCGATACAACCTACCCGCCTCGAAAACTTACAGTTTTGGGTTCAACCTGGATTTTTGAAAAAAACAACGACATGAGCAAAAAAAACTATCTCGTACTTTTCATCGGCCTCAGCCTTTTCATGGGTTGCAAGGATTTCCTCACCGACCTGGAGCCTTCGGACCAACTGCCCATTGAGGCAGTTTTCAATACGGCAGCAGATTTGGATGCTGCTATGATTGGCGCCTACGATGCCATCCAGCATGGCGATGCGCTGGGACGAAATATCCCTTCGCTATCGGATTTGATGGCCTACAACGCCTTTGGGTATTTCGAAGAAGTGTCCAGCCTTCAAATGGAACCCGACCATTGGATTACGGAACGGCTATGGTCACAGAGTTACAAGGCTATCAATCAGGTAAACGCCATTTTGGAGGCGCTGCCCGTCGTGGCCAAGAAAGATGCCACGCTGACCGAAGCGCAAGCTGCCCGGTTGGAAGGGGAGGCGCTGTTCATTCGGGCAGTCATTCACTTCGAGTTGGTGCGGCTGTATGCGCTGCCTCATCCCGATTTTCCGGATGAAGAAGGCGTGCCGCTGATGCTAAAAGCTGTTTTGAAAAAGGAAAACCTCCAGTTTCCGGCAAGGGCAAGCACGAAGGAGGTTTACGCACAAGTGGAGGCCGATTTGGAGCAAGCGGTAACCCTGCTACCGGAATCAAGCGCCCACTGGAAAATCAACCGCTACACGGCCACGGCCTATCTCGCAAGGGTGGCTTTTCAAAAAAGGGACTACGCAAATGCGGCATTGCTCGCTGGCGAAATTGTTAACAGCGGGAGGTATGTTTTGGCGGAAACGCCAGAAGAATTTTACACCGAAGAGGGCGCATCAGAAGAAATCTGGACGATTCCTTCCTCGCCAGATGATGGCATTGAAGACTACGGGTTGGCTTCTGTTTATAACGACGCACCGACCATTGCCGCCATTTCTCCTGACCTTCGGGAAAATGGCTACGCCCACGTCGTGCCTGCCTTTCAGCTTGCCCACCTGCAAGCCGCTTACCCCGGTGGACAGGCTATTGACCTTCGCTGCGACCCGGAAGGCATACTTT
>JAHEAS010000568.1 GCA_024642645.1 Saprospirales bacterium
CACAGGGCAACCGCCGAATCATGGAGCGGGTAGTGAAGATGTAATTTCGAATAATTTTTTATTGAAAAAGATGCAATTCAAAGCTACCTCAATTGCGCAGCAACAAGACCCTTCGGCTACCAACCAGTTCTCCATTTTCCAAAAACAAACTCGCAGCATACATGCCCAGTGGCAGGTTGCTGATGTTGATTTTTTCCGAATGGGAAACAAGGTTTTTGTCCAAAACAACCCGGCCAGAAAAATCGGTCAAGCGCAATTGAGTGGCATCGCCGAATGATTTATTGATGGTCAAAAAGTCGCTCGCTGGGTTCGGAAACACCTCAAAATTGAGCCGTTGCACGCGGTCTTCAACGGCAGAAATGAACGTATGCGTCTCACAATCCAAATGGTGCGGAGTATGGCTTGTAGTATCAATCACAATGTTTTCATCACCTGCTTGGTAGCCAGTGTAAAAAAAATAGAACAACATCATTTCGTCGGTGGTGGCTTCGCCAAGGTTCACGGTCTGGGGCGGCGAGTTGGGGTTGTCGGGGTTGTTGGCGGTATTGTCGTAAGTCGCATACCCGTAAAGCTTGGTCAGTGCCGGAACTTTGATGGGCTTCTGGAAACGGTAGCTGCCCTGCCAGTGGAAATCCCACTCCGGAATGTCAATCATCGGTATCGTATCGCCCTGAAAAGTGACGCCGAATGCCTTCATGCTGGTGCAAATCAAGTGGGCGTGCGGCGCAATGGCCAGCAGCGTCACCGGCACAGGGATGGTGTATTGTTCCTCAAAGGTTTTCACCTGATTGGCTGGGATGGTAAGTGGCCCATTGGTCAACGAAAAGACATGGTTCAAAATCGGTACAATGGCCACCTGCCGCAGACTCCCGTCTGAAAGTTGGAAATTGATTCGAGTGCTGTCCACTTCGCCTGCACCCTCGACTGGGTAGTGGATTTGAACCACAATAGCCGTGTTCTGGGGAAGGTGAGGGCCCATATTTGTCGGATAAAATTCGGCACCGCTGCCCGGCACCCATGCCCCAATCAGCTTGGCCCCAAACACGCCGATACCCCCAAAAGCCGTGTACCCCGGCTCAGGGTCGGCGGCGTCTTGCGCCAGCGCCTGTCCGGTGCTGTCTTGGTAAACGAGAACATGGTGTACCACGCTCCGGTTGCCGGGGATGACCTCAATGCCCGTGACATACTGGTCGCCAGATAGACTTGCCGGAATGGCGAAGACCCGGTAAAGGTCATTTTGCAGCACATCGGGAATATGATAGATAGGGATTTGCACGCTCAAGTCAGGATTCTGGATTTCCTCAATCCCGCTGTAAACAGGCGGCGTGGGTGCGTTTCCAGCGATGCCCTCCGGCGCACCATTGTTCACCCAAGCGTCAATGAGCAGCACCTCTTCATCAGTGAGCAGGCGCTCACCGGAATGGTGGCCAAAGTTTGGCGAAGCTTTCCAGGGTGGCATAAGCCGGCTGGTGACAGCACCCTGGATGCCATAGCGGGCATCGAAAGCTTCGGCGTAGTTCATCAGCGAGAACGGGCCGATGTTACCAGGGCTGTGGCATTTGGAGCAATGAGAATAGACAATGCAAGCCACGTCGTCGGCCCAGGTTTGAGCGGAGAGGTGGAGCGTAAAAAACATAAGTAGAACTGGGAAGAGTAGCTTTTTTGGCATGGTATGAATTTGATAAAAACGGTAAAAATCGGAAACGTTGACATCCAAACAAGATACAAGTTTAATCAAAAATTGCTTGGCTTGAAATTTAGCTTGAAATTAGGCAGCTCACAACTTCAGCACTTATCTTCGCCACAAACGACTAAATAATGAACAAACTAGCCCACACAATAACATTCTCACTGCTCTGCTCCCTACTTTTTGCGCAGCAAAAACCCACCCCTATTCAGTTCGAAGCCGATGCACCTTCTTGGGCGCAAATGCTCCTCGAAGAAAACCCAAACGTTCGTGACATCCAAGCTGCTTACAAGGCTTACTACGACGAACGGCCTTTTGTAAAAAACAGCTACACGCAATTCTACAAGCGCTGGATGCAATGGGCAAGGCCCTTTTCTCAAGCAGACGGTACGATTTCGGATTGCGGATTGGGGATTGCGGATTGTGAGCCCCCCAATCCGCAATCCGAAATCGTAAATCCGCAATCCAGAGCGTCCACTTGGTCCTTCAACGGTCCCAAAGTCCACTACTTCCCAGACGCCTCCGCACAGTCCGTTGACCACACCAATATCTACAGCTTCGACATTTACGCCGCCGACCCCAACATCCTCTACGCTGGCGGCGAGGCTGGCGGCATTTGGAAGACCACCGACAAGGGGCAAAGCTGGACACTGCTCACCGCCGCCGTGCTGCACGGCGCTTTCGGGGCAGTGAAAATCAACCCACAAAACCCGAACGAGGTTTATGCCAGCACGGGCGGCAAGCTCATCAAAACCACCGACGGCGGGGCGACCTGGGCCACCGTTTACACCGAAACCAGCTTTTGGGCAAACGAGATTTACATCCACGAGGCCACGCCCAACATCGTGCTAGTGGCCAGTGAAAAAGGGCTGCTGCGCAGTGTGGACGCTGGCGCAAATTGGGTGAAACTTTGGAGCGTGAACACTTGGGGCGTGAAGCCCAAGCCCGGCGACCCGAACACGGTTTGGGCCATCCGGGACAACGGCGCCAGCTCCGATTTCATGATTTCCACTGACGGCGGTGGCACATTTTCAGCCAGCAATGCTGGGTGGTATCAACCCACTGGCAACCGCCAGGTAACTGGTGCCATCATCGCCCCATGCCCCTCGAACCCAACGAAAATTTACGCTTTCCTCAGCGGCGAGGGCGACGCGCTGGGCGGCTACATTGGCGTCTATAAAAGCACGGACGGCGGAGCGACTTGGACGAACACCCACCCGACTGGTGCCATCGGAATGCCCTACTCCATCCCAAACCACACGAACCTCATGGACGCCAATGGCGTGGACTGGTTTCACCAAGGTTTTTATGACCAAGCCATCGTGGTGAACCCCTCGAACGACAACCAAATCATCACGGGCGGCTGCTCTTGGTTTCGGAGCAACGACGGCGGGGCAACCTGGACGGGGTTCGGTGGCTACGTGGGCGGGACTCCCGGCATCTCTGGCGACCGTCACCCCGATATTCAGTGGGCGGCTGCCGTTGGCAACGACCTCTGGATTGCCAGCGACGGCGGCCTTGTTTACTCCACCAACTTCGGCATGAGCGTGGAAGGTCGGAACAACGGCATCAGCGGCGGGGCACTCTGGGGCTTCGACAGCGGCTGGAACGAGGACATCCTCGTGGGCGGGCGCTACCAC
>JAHEAS010000569.1 GCA_024642645.1 Saprospirales bacterium
ACTTTCAAAAATGCTTGAACATTCCCTCAGTAATATCACACAAGTTTCCGCCCATTTTATCGGAAACAAGGCCAACGAGCAGGAGCTGAAAGTTTCTGAACAGCCACTAGATGTGAGCGACGAACACTTGCGCAGCCTGCTACAACGGTTCTTCCTCGATTCCTTCGAGGGCAACGAGTTTTTCCATTTCGATTTCTCCAACGGCGACCTCTCGCTGAACCCAGTCTGCCATTTTGCGAAGCAAATCTTTGAAGACCAAACAGTCTTCCATCAACTTTCCACTGACATTGCCAAGCACCTGCACGAGCAGACGAACCATCCAAAAATCAAGTCTGGCGACCTGTACGTGGCTTATATTACGGGCCTGGTGCTCGACGACGAGGTGTTCGACGCCATTGGGCTTTTCAAATCGGAGAACAAGCAGCCGTTTTTGAAATTGCTGGCGCAAAACGGTGGTTTCCAATTGGTCAGCGAAGACGGCACGGCAGTGGACAAGCTGGACAAAGGCTGCCTCATCTTCAATTCCAATGCCGAGGCGGGCTATCGGGTCTGCATCGTGGACAAGTCGAACCGGGCCTTCGAGGCGCAGTACTGGCGGGATTTTTTCCTCAATGTGAAACCACTCGCCAACGATTATTTCCACACCACGCATTACATCAAAATGGCGAAGGACTTTGTGGTGAACAAGCTGGACGACGACTTCGCCGTGAGCAAGGCCGAGAAGATTGACTACCTGAACAAGTCGCTGACTTATTTCAAGGAAAACGACACGCTGGTAGAAGAGGAATTTGCCAAAATAGTGTTCGAGGACGAGGAGAAGCAGTCGGCCTTTGCGCAGCACAAAAATGCCTACCAAGATGCGCACAATCTGCCGGAATTTGAGGACAGCTTCAACATTTCATCGGCCTCTGTGAAGAAGCAAGAGCGGGTCATGCGCTCGGTGTTGAAGCTGGACAAGAATTTCCATATTTATATCCACGGCAATCAAGAACTCATCGAGCGGGGGTACGACGAGGGGAAGGGGAAGAAGTTTTACAAGGTGTATTTTGAGGAGGAGAGTTAAGAGGGCAACCAACTCCGATAATATTCCGGGTCCTCAATACCCGCCGCAAACTCCGTCATTTTCAATGGTCGGAAGGTGTCCACCATTACCGCCAGTTCCAAGGTTTCTTTCGCTCCGATGCTCTTCTCCACCGTGCCGAGGTGTGGCCCGTGTGGGATGCCACCGGGGTGCAGCGTGATTTGGCCCCGTTCCACGCTCTTGCGGCTCATGAAATCGCCGTCCACATAGTAAAGCACTTCATCGCTGTCAATATTGGAGTGATTATAGGGCGCTGGGATGGAGAGCGGGTGGTAGTCATAGAGCCGAGGCACAAAGCTGCAAATGACAAAGCCTTTTGTATCGAAAGTCTGGTGGATAGGCGGTGGCATGTGCAGTCGGCCCGTTATCGGCTCGAAATTGTGGATGCTGAAAGCGTAGGGGTACAGATAGCCATCCCAGCCCACTACATCGAAGGGGTGGTTGAGGTAGTGGTACGGGTAAATCTGGTCCTGCTTTTTGATGTAAAAAAGAAAGTCACCCTGCTCGTCATGCGTTTCCAACTGCATCGGCTTTCGGATGTCCCGCTCGCAGAACGGTGAGTGCTCCTGCAATTGGCCGTAGTTGTTGCGGTAGCGCTTGGGTGTGGTGATGGGGCTGGTGCTCTCGACAATGAGGAGGCGGTTGTTCTCGTCATTGAAAGTCAGTTGGTAGGTTGTACCACGAGGCACCACGAGGTAGTCGCCGTAGCTGAAATCAAGGTTGCCGTACATGGTGCGAAGCGTACCAGTGCCTTCGTGGATGAAAATCACTTCGTCTGCATCGGCGTTTTTGTAAAAATAGTCCGTCATGCTCTTGCGAGGAGCGGCCAATGTGATTCGGCATTCGTCGTTGACTAGCACGGGCTTGCGGCTGCGGAGGTAGTCGTCCTCGGGCGCTATTTTGAAGCCTTTGAGGCTGCGGTGCTTGAGCTGTTTATCGGAAACCAGCTTCGGTGCTACACTGTAGGGGTCGCCTACCTGCACGATTTGGGTCGGTGGGTGGCAGTGGTAAATCAGCGAATAGACATCGCTGAACCCCTCCGTAGAAAATAGCTCCTCGGCGTACAAACTGCCGTCGGGTTTGCGAAACTGGGTATGGCGCTTAGGGGGTATTTGTCCGAGTTGGTGGTAATGCATGGTTAGGCAATTGATTAAAATGAAAAAGGTCTAGGAGGTTTGAGCAGCACAAACTTAGACGTTTTTGCCACTAAATAAAAACCTCCTAAACCCTTTCAATCTGACTTAAAACTAAATTTTATCCCTTCAAAAGGGCGTCATACCTAGCCCGGTCACCAAACAATTTCAGCGCCTCTTTGATTTCCGGGTCATTGCGCAAGCCAATCTTCACTCGGCCTTTTTCATAAAATGCCCTGCTTACAATTTCTTTCTCAATCATGTCTGTGATAAGTTCTTTGTGCTTATCGATGTCCACTTTTTTGGCGGCATTGATTTTGGTCTCCAGCGCTTGAATATCGGACATGGACAGGTATCCGTCTTCCTTCGACTTTTCCTTCATGTCTTTCAAAAGCTGCTCGGTTTCTGTATCAAAATCGTAGTTCTGTTTGGTCAAAAACTGGATGAAATCGTCCCAAGCAGTGAAGTGAAAATCTTCGAGTGACGTAACCTCCGGATTTTTTACTGCCCATTGGTTCACATAGTTGAACACCACGTATTTTTCCTCTAAAGTCTGCAAGATGTTGCTGCCAGCATCTGCGTCCAGCACCACGTCGGGCTTCACACCGCCACCATCGAGTACGGCACGTCCATTGCGGGTTTTGAACGGAGTACGCTTGTTGTCGGGGATGTCCACCGGTTCGCCATTGTGGTATTCCACTGCTTGAATACACCTGCCGCTGGGGATGTAGTATTTAGCAGTGGTCATTTTCACCTTAGCGTTGTAGCCTATATCACGGGTATTCTGCACGAGGCCCTTGCCGTAGCTGCGTTGGCCGAGCAATACGCCCCGGTCTACGTCTTGAATGGTGCCCGACACGATTTCGGAGGCAGAAGCAGAGCCTTTGTTGATGAGTACGATGAGTGGGACCCTGTCGTCAACGGGTGGATTCAGGGTGCGGAAGCTGCGGTTCCAATCTTTTACCTTACCCTTTGTAGTCACCACGAGTTCATCTTTAGAGATGAAAACGTTGCACAGGTTCACGGCCTCAGCGAGTAAGCCACCGCCATTGTTGCGCAGGTCGAGGATGACGCCTTTGAGGTTTGGCTGCTCAACTTTCAGGTCTTGCAAC
>JAHEAS010000570.1 GCA_024642645.1 Saprospirales bacterium
CACAACCTGTTTCGGCGCCGGTGATGGAGCCTGGGTTGCTTAAGTTGTGACAAATTGTCACAAGGTAGTCTTCAACTTCACCACCCTCTACAATGCCCTCTTGGGCTGTTTGTGGTGAGAAAGGACGGTTTTTGAACACCCGAAAACGGGCATAAATTTCCTGACCACCCGAAAGGTCGGTTCCAGAAGGTATATCAAAGCTGATGGCGTAATTGCCAGTTGCAACTGCTTGGTCAATGATTAATTCTCCAGGGTCATTAAAGTCCCCATCTTGCAAAAAGTCAATCCAACCAACCAACCAGCCGTTGCCGGTTACTTTGGCAGTTAGGCCACCACCATTGCCTGTGGCAACAGTACCGGGCTTCCAATTATCCGGATTGCTGAAGTTGATACCATCTTCGTCATCACCAAAGGAGTCGTCACCATCGGCATTATCGTTAATGATTGGATAGAACTCAGCATCCACCAGTGACCCAAGGTACAAGGTTGGCGAGTCTTCCAGCAAGTGAGCTGGGCCAGTGCGTGCACCATTTACTGTGGTCAAATATGGCAATGGTAAGTCACCAAGGTCAAACGTATCGGTGAAGGCAAAGGCGAAGTTTACACCTGTCACATCACCTGTCAGTGCTATTTTTTGGTAAGTGCTACCAGAAACTTCCCGCACATCGAATGCAGGTGTATCACCTGTAGAGGTCGTTACACTTGTAAGTTGCAGCGGTGTTTGCGTCCGACTAACAGAAACAATCACGGTATCATTTGGTAGGTATTCAAAAAAGAAATTGCCATCTACATCCACCACTGTCTGGCCCAGTTGATTCCCATTTTCATCCGTAACAAAGACCGTAATACCGTTGGGTGCTACGTCAATCAGTGGGTCACATTGGCCGTCACTGTTGTTATCAAGGCAGATTGTACCGGAAATAGTGTTTGGATAATCAGGCCGCAACCCGAAGATGACGTTTTGTGAACAGTCTTCTCCAACCGGGCACCAGCTATTGCCTATGCTGGTTACATCTCCACCTGAAACAGTTACCACTGTCACATTGTCTAATACGCCGTCAGGGTCGTAAGTAGAAGCCATGTCGGATGGAGGCACTACCTCAACCGACCATTTGGCATCCGGCAAATTGACGAAAGCATAAACGCCATCATAATCGGTGTAAACCGTGTCGGTGTAAGTCCCTGGCAGATAGGTTACGCTATTAAAGGTGAATGTTGTAGTATTTTCAATCTGGACTTCAAGGCCTGGTATGCCTGGCTCACTCGGGTCTTGCACACCATCTAAATCCAAGTCTCTCCAGACCACATTCCCGATGATTCCAGATGGTTTGTAACCAAAGTTTACGTTACGAGCTTGAGAGCCGAGATAGATGCGGACTTCCCCATACTTGCTATCGCAACCCGCGTTGAGGAATGCGTAATTGGGGTCATTGGTATCCAGCGGTGAATAGCAAGGAATGCCATCGGTGCTTGGGTCAGCAGTGAGCGTAAGCCCTGCAGGAAGTGATGCCAATCCAACCGCTACGGTGTAGTAACCGCTGGCTAAATCTTCAAAATAGAAGAGTCCTTCTGCATCAGCTGTATCTATTTTTGAAGCATTAGCAATGGTACAGGCCACATTTTGACCATTACAGAGATAAACAATGGCGTTTGGAATCCCTTTTTCCGTCCAGTCCATTGTGCCATTTCCGTTAGCATCGAAGAAAACGTAGCTTTCGATGGACCCTGCTGGTGTAAAGCCAAAATCAATGGAAGTACCTGTGCAAGTGCCACATGATACGCCATCGATGGCAACAAGTTTGCCACCTGTAATCCTGAAATTCCTGATGGTGAGCGTCGATGCTTTATAATGTAAAGGCAAGTCTGCATCGTTCTCGGAAACAACGAGGCTATAATCGCCGTCGAGTAGGGCATCGAAAAAGTAGGAGCCGTCCGTTGCTGAAGTATTGCTCTTGAGCGCCACTACGACCCCGTCTCCATTAACGTCCCCTCTGAGGAATACAGATATTCCTGATAATCCGATTTCGCTGAAATGGCGAATGCCATTTGCGTCAGCATCTTCAAAAACTACACCTTGTACCCTTGCATCCGGTCTGGATGCTGGAGAAACGGTGTAGCCAAAATCTATATTGGGGCGATCGGTTGTGCCATCTACATTTTCAACCGAACCTTGTGCATCACAGGTCGAGCAGATTCCTAGTTCAGTTGGGTTTTCAGTTTGGTAAGGGAAAATGGGCAGGGTCTCTTCATTCACAACGACGAGATAATCGCCTGCTGGCAAATTGGTAAAATTATAGGTGCCATTAATATCCGTATTAGTAGTCGAAATAATTGGCTCCCTCGGCTCCCGAACTCGGTTGCCATTGTTATCCCTGACCAAATCTACTCCCACGCTTGGGATGCCCTCATCGCCGTTGTTAATAAAAGCATTGGCATGCCAGTCGTAATATACGGTTCCGCTGATGTCTGAAGTTCCTGTTTGTTTAAACCCATAAATATTGTCAGTGCTTTGACTTCCTGCTGTCAATGTCCTAACAATCGAATTATTGATAGTGCCTTCAGATTCATGGGTTTGAGTCCATGCGCCTCCACTTGGCAATGAGGTAGTGACTACCTGAATGTCGTAGGCCACACCTGATGAAAGTGGTAGGACAGCTAGTGCATCCGCCGCTTACTCGCTTCACGGTCACACCAGGTATTGGTAAATCGCTTTCATCAATAATGCCATTGGCATTGACGTCGTTGTAAACTTTACCAGATATCACTTCATCGAGATAGTAGCCAAAGTTCACTTGAAAGAAATCATTGGCTGCCCCAACGATGCCTACCCTACTGAGCCTATCTGTGGCATTTTTCCAGGAATCGTTACATGTGGTACATTTTACGCCAGTTTGGTCTGGGTCGGCAGATTGTGAAATCATGCCAGTTACAGTAGAGCCGGTCACTGCTGCGTAGTAATAGCCATTCTCTAAGCCTTCGAAACGGTAAAAGCCATTTGAGTCCGTGGTGTCAGTCTGAAGTGCTGTCCATGCTCCGTTATTTGGAGCGTCTGTACAACCTTTAGATGTATTTGAAGCAGGATAGATTGGCATTCCATTAGAACTCAAACAGCCATAGAGTTTAATCTCGACACCTGGCAAGTAATAATCCGTACCACTTTCAACACCAGTAGTGCCCTGCCACCCATCATTGTCTTTGTCACCATAAACAACGCCTGAGATGGAACCTCTGTCCAAAACGGTAATAGCTTCATTGTCAGAAGCAGTTAACACCGTTTTGCCTTCACAATTTTTTGCACTTTCCACTTTTACGGTAGTCACAACTTG
>JAHEAS010000571.1 GCA_024642645.1 Saprospirales bacterium
GCATAACCCACCAACTCCTTGAATTTCTGGATATTAGTTGGGCTTACATCCTCCATACTCAGGCCACTGCCAAAACTGAGAATGACCATCTCGAAGCCCACCTCGACGCATTGGTCGATTGCCGTCCTGACCACCTCTGGGTCGGTGCTGGTCAGGTGCATAAAGATGGGATTTTCCGTTGCCCACGGGGCAATGGTGCGGTAAATGCGGCGCTCAGCGAGACCCTTTCGCTCCCGCTCGTGGGTATCGAAGGGCAGTTCCCAAGTGCGGAAGCTTTGCCACTCATCGCCGGGCGAGAGGGTGACGCCGGGACCGAGCGGCGGGCCGACACTGAGCAGGTTGGGCGTCATGCGCTGGTAGTTCACTTGTGAGCTGTATTCGGGGTCGGGCAGCCAGCGAACGCATTGGTTCGAAAAGCGGCTGCTCATGTCGTGGAAGGCGTAGTCGGTCTGCACGAGGAGGTTCGGGGTCATCAGGCCGGGGCCATGGTCCACGCTGCTTTCCTCTTCTCGAACGGCCAGTATTTCGGAGGTGAATCGGTTGATTTTCAGTTCTTTATGCCCCTCAATTTTCACTGAAAGCCATTTGCTGAGCAGCGGGATGCCGTCGTACATTTCGTAATGCACAACCACCGTGACGCCGTGCCATTTTTCATTTTCGTTTTGGTAAAAAAACGAGAGCCGCTTGCCCCGAGGCGGGTAGTTTTTTTCGCCCGACCAGCGGTTTTGCTTCCAATCGAGGAGCGGCTCTATTTCTCCCACCTCAAAATCCACACAGTGAAAAGCCGTTGAATCGGCACGAAGTGTATCAAGCCATTCTGGCAGGAGGTAGCCATATTCCGGCTGACCCTGCAAACCACCGATGCGCACGGTATCGCTATCCATGACGATTTCAGCTTCGGGTTTCACGCCTCGCACATAGTTGTCGCCGTTGGTCAAAAGCGTGAGGTGGGTAGTGGCCACATCCGGTGCAATTCGCCAGCGGCGAAGGAGCAGGCCGTTGGTGAGGACGATGCTTTTTTCACCATCTCGAAGTACGGTGGTTGGAATTGCAATTGGGTGGATAAGCCAGTCCTTTTCCTTATCGGCAGGGGTAAAGAATTGATAATCGGGGAGTTGGGCGAGCTTCTGGGGCAGGGTTTCGTTTTGCGCAAGCGCAAAAAAAGGGAAAATGGCCAAGCCAAAGCGTAGAAGTTGTTTCATAAAATAGATTGTAAAGAATCGGCGAAGTAAGTAAAAAAGTCAGCCATATCCCAAATGCTGGCATCACTGCCAAAATACAATCGAACCAGTGACAAAAATCACCTTAACGCTCCTGTATTGTCGGTACTCTTGTACATGTTTAAAAAGTGGCTTTTAGGCCACAAAATGCACCTTAACATTTTATCTAAATCTTACAGTCAATGAAAATCAGCCACAAGAAAAGCATCGCATTGGGCAATTGGGTCTCTGCATTTGTATTCGTATCCACACTGGTGGCTTTTGCCATGAGTTGTACCAGTGATTCCAATAAAAAAGACATTGCAGAAGGCGAAGAATGGTTCAAGTCCTATTGTACACCTTGCCACGGCGAGAACGGCGATGGACAAAGTCAGATTGGCTACACCATGGAAACACCACCCAAAAACCTCCGCCAGATTGCCAAGCGGCGCAACGGCGTGTTCCCCGATGCGGAAATTTCCAAAATCATCGCAGGGGTCGAAAACGTTCCCGGCCACAGCACCAACGTGATGCCAGCGTGGTGGGATGCGTTCAAAAAAGCAGAGGGGATTACCGACGAAAAAGTCCTTCAAGCCAAGATTGACCACATCACAGCTTATTTGAAGACGATTCAGGAATGAGTTTCAATTCAATTTTACGGTGGCAGGGGATTCAATTGAAGTGGACGAACCAGTCTTTGCATCTCTTTTCCACAAAGACTGATTAGTGGATGAAATAAAAAGAAGAAATGAATTGTGTCGGACATTCAGGCAGCAGAATAGTAGCATTTGTAGGCTAACTTTGTTCTAAATCAAAGATGATGGCCATAAAATTGCGACTTGTATTGTTTTCCATCCTGTTACTCCAATGCAGCTTGCGTGCCCAACAGCTCGAAGTTTTCGCCGGTGGAGGTGTCAACCATTTTTATGACCGTGGCTACGACGATGGACATTACCTATCTGAATACAAAGCCGGACCAACCATCGGCGCAGGCGTGGGGCTGTTTGGCAAAACAGGTTTGGGCTTTGTAGTCGGTTTTACGATGAAGTATTTGGAAATCAATGGCGAAATTGACCTCCAAGGGGGAGGGCTAGGATTTGGCACGAACTTACAAGCGCAGACGAAAATACGCAGCCTTGAGTTTGGCTTATTTCCACTCAACCTGCGGTTATTGAAGGAAAAACTGGAACTCCAACTGGGCCTCGAAATTGGGATTCCATTTGATACCCAAATCAAAGGCGAAACAAATGACTGGTATTTGGATCAGGACCTAAGTACGATGCCTCCCAAAATAGTTACTGTAAATGTAACCAATACCATCTCCACCAATTCAAAGGAATATTTTACTGATATGAGCAGTACCGCTTGCCTGAGAGCAGGTTATGTTTTGAGACGGGGGCAAAAATTTGAATTCATCCCACGACTTTATTTCGGCTATGGCCTCGGAAAGAAATTCACCGACAAGATTGATTCCAAGCCAAAAAATTTCGTGTTTTTAGCAGAATTGGGCGTCAGACGAAATTTCTAAACTGACCGGATGGCGGTCGCCTACTTGTGCAGTATGCCTTCCTTCGGAAAAGGTAAGCCTGGAATCTTGCCTATTCATTTCCAGCAAAGATTTGGGATGTACCATCTTTGTCCTTAAATACAATGAAAATCCTTCTTTGTCCCGATAAATTCAAAGGCTCGCTCTCCGCTTTGGAAGTCTGCCGAGCCATCGATGCGGGTTTGAAAAAAAGCCAGCCACAGGTCGAGACCGTTTTCCACCCCATGGCCGACGGCGGCGATGGTTCGTTGGAAATCTTCGCTAGCCACCTGGATTTAAAACCGCAACACCTCACCACCACTGACCCGCTCGGCAGGGAAATTTCGGCAACCTATTTCACTTCATTCGATGCTGCATTCATTGAAGTAGCCAGCGCCAGCGGCCTTGTTTTACTGAAAAATGAAGAACGCAACCCGCTTCTCACTTCTACTTTCGGTACAGGGGGAATGATGGCCGACGCCATCGCTAAAGGCTGCAAAAATATTTACCTCTTCCTCGGCGGCAGCGCCACCAACGATGCCGGCATGGGCATCGCCGCCGCGCTCGGCTGCCAGTTTTTGGATGAAAACGGCGAGCCGCT
>JAHEAS010000572.1 GCA_024642645.1 Saprospirales bacterium
CATCAAAGAACTCATGCGCAGCATCCCACAGGTCGGCAAGGTCGAGTGGGTGAGCGTGCGCCCCAAAGCGAGGGGCGAAGTAAAACCCATGGAGGCAGTGGAAGCCCAGGAGGGCAAGGGCCTCGTCGGGGACCACTACAGCGGTACCAGCGGCAATCGGCAGGTGACGCTCATCCAGGCGGAACACTTGGCTGCGGTGGCGTACATGCTGAAAATGGATACCGTTGAACCTGCGCTAACCCGCCGGAACATCGTGGTGAGTGGCATCAACCTGCTTGCTTTCGCTGACCAACAATTCAAAATTGGGGAAGCTGTGCTCGAAATGACGGGACTTTGCCACCCTTGCACCCGCATGGAGGAAAACCTCGGTGAGGGCGGCTACAATGCCATGCGGGGGCACGGCGGCATCACTTGCCGGATTATAAAAGGCGGTAAAATTAAGGTAGGCGACGAGGTGCGGCTCGTTTGAAATTTTCAATTTTCAATTTCTAATTCCTATTGCAGACTGCAGAAAAAATACTTGAACTACCCAATGCAAGCAAACTGGCAGGCACCAGTTTTTGGGGCAAAATCAAACGCTCCCGCACTTGGGTCACGCTCACGAATTGGGAATACTGGCCCATGTGGGCGTCAAATCTACCTTTGGCATTCATTGTGATTTTTTTCGCCCTGCGGGCAAGGCGGTTGTTCTTTTTTAGCGCCGTGAACCCGGTCATAGAAACTGGCGGAATGTGGGGCGAGGAGAAATACAATATTCTGCAACGAATACCGGTCAGCCATGTTCCCACCACCATTCTCGTAGAAAAAGGCACTGATTATCAAGTTGTTAGGGGAAAGATGATTGAGGCGGGACTGGACGAATGGCCCGTCATAGCCAAGCCCAATGTGGGAGAGCGGGGTTTTTTGGTCAAAAAAATCAGGAATGAAGCTGCAATGCGGGAATATTTATTGAATAACCCGCTTGATTTTTTGGTGCAAAAATTCGTGGGTGAGCCGCTCGAACTGGCCGTCATGTGCAATAGAATGCCCGGCAGCCAGCTAACCACCGTCACCTCCATCTGCATCAAGGAGACGCTCAAAGTCACCGGCGATGGCCGCTCCAACATCCGACAACTGATGCAGCGCTCCGACCGTGCCAGCCTCCAACTCGACCGCTTTGAAGTGGAAAAAACCGACATCTTGCAGGCAATCCCTAAGTCCGGAGAAACCATAGAACTAGAGCCCATCGGAAACCACTGTAAGGGCACGATGTTTCTCAATGGCAACCACGAGATTGACGAACAACTAACCAGTGCTTTTCAATCCGTTTTCACAAAAATGGACCATGTTTTCTATGGGCGTTTCGATATAAAATGTCAGTCTTTCGAACATTTGCGCAGCACTGGCGAATTCAAAACCATGGAGTTCAACGGTATCGGTGCCGAGGCAGGGCATATTTATGACCCAACGTATCCGGTCTGGAAAAAATACCGGGACATTTACCAACATTGGAAAGTGATTTTCAAGATTTATCAAATTCAGGCGGCCAACGGTGTAGCGGCCATGACGGTCCAAGAAGGCATCGAGCGGCTTCGCATTTATTTGAGTTATAAAAAGTCATTTTTCAAACCCTGAACTCCACTATTCTCAAACGCTTCCAAAGGCTTCACACATGACCTTTCTCGTACATTTTCTCATTGCCTTCGGGCTTAGTTTCATTGGCTCGCTGCCGTTCGGCATGATCAATATGACCGTGGCACATGCCGCCATCCGAAAAGGGATGCAAGCGGCGGTATTCACGGCATTGGGGGCAGCACTTGTGGAGCTGATACAAGTGTTTGTCGCTTTAAAATTTACTTGGTTGTTTGCAGAAAATCCTGGCGTGGAGCGCATTTTTCAAATCATTGCCACAGTGGTATTCTTTGCTGGTGGTGTGTATTTTTTCTTCTTCGCAAAATCGAAACCCGACATTTCCGAAAATGACGTAAAGCCCAGCAAAAGGGGAGATTTCTTCCGGGGTATGTTCATCAGTTCCTTAAACCTGATGGTCATTCCGTATTGGATTTTTTACGCCACACTTTTGACCACAAATGGATGGATGGTGAATGACAACCAGCATGTTGTCGTTTTCTCCCTCGGAACTATGTGCGGAACTTTTACACTATTGGTGCTCTATGCCTATCTCGGGGCGAGAATTTTGAGCAAATCGGAGCAAATCACGAGGTGGGTCAACAAGTTTATTGGCTTGCTGCTTATCGGGTTCGGGGTCTTTCAAATTGTTAAATTGCTGAATGGCTGAATTGTTATATTGTTGACTGCTGAAAAACAATTCAACAATATAACAATTCAACAATCATTCACTAGCAAAACCGCTCATACGCCATCTGCAAATTGGCGGAGATGATGTCAGCAGAGCGGCCTTCGATGTGGTGACGCTCCAGGAAATGTACCAAGCGGCCATCCTTAAACAAGGCAATTGAAGGAGACGATGGCGGGTAGGGGAGCAAGAATTCACGAGCCTTGTCCACAGCGCCCTTATCCACACCAGCAAACACGGTCACGAGTTTGTCCGGGCGTTTTTCACCACTCAGCGAATACTTCACGCCGGGGCGGGCATTGGCGGCAGCGCAGCCGCAAACAGAGTTCACAACTACCAGCGTAGTGCCTTCTTGGCTGTCCAGTGCAGCTTCCACCGCATCGGGTGTGGTGAGGCTCTCAAAGCCGATGTTGTTGAGTTCAGCGGCCATTGGGCCGGTTAGTTCTATTGGATACATGATTGAGTTATGAGTTATAAGTTATGAGTTTTGAGTTGGGACAGTGCCAAGAAGCAATGCCTGTTCAACCCCGAACTGAGAAGAAACAAGATAATTTGGGTTTTGGTTGAACCAATCACAAATCACCCGCCTCCAATCACTTTTTATCCATTCTGCTTCGCAAACTCCCGCATTACATCCACCAGTACCTGCACACTGGACTGTGGCATGGCGTTGTAGATGCTGGCTCGGAATCCACCAACGGAGCGGTGGCCCTTGATGCCATCTATACCTGCTGCCTTGGCCATTGCCATGAACGGCGCTTCGTGGTCAGGATTGGTAGGCAAGAAGCAAACGTTCATTCGTGAGCGGTCTTCCACGGCCACCGTGCCTTTGAACAGCGGGTTGTTGTCAATTTCGTGGTACAAAATGCCTGCCTTTGCCTCGTTTTTCACTTGGATGCCTTTGAGCCCGCCATTGGCTTTCAGCCAGCGCAGGGTAAGCATCAGGACGTAAATCGGGAATACGGGTGGCGTGTTGAACATCGAGCCATTATCGGCATGGGTGCGATAGTCGAACATGCTGGGCA
>JAHEAS010000573.1 GCA_024642645.1 Saprospirales bacterium
AAGAAATTCTGCGTGTAATTCGGCCAGATGGGAAGGCAGCAATTTTAGAGTTTTCGAAGCCTACTTTGTTCCCATTCAAGCAGTTATACAATTTTTATTTCAAAAACTTCTTGCCTGTTATTGGAAAAGTAACTTCTAAAGACCCAAAAGCATACAGTTATTTATATGAATCTGTACAAGCATTTCCCGATAGTGAGCGTTTTGGGAATCTACTGTGCGAACTTGGTTTCAAATCTGTATATCACAAGCCATTTACGCTTGGTATTTGCACACTTTACATTGCAACAAAATAATTTTATTTCACTTTATGAATTTGATAATCAAAGCTAAATTGATAGCAACCTTGGCCCTACTATGGTTGGCTATTTCGAATGTGTATTGTCAATCCGCCCGAGGCAACTACAATTTCCTCGATTTTAACCAAAAACCCTACTATTTTGGAATCACGCTGGCATATAACAACTCTAACTTCAAGGTTTTTCAATCAAAAGATTTTATCTTAAATGATAGCATTAGCGTGGTTGAATCCGTTACTGGGCCTGGTTTCAACTTAGGAATTGTTACCAACTTGAAAATTGGAGAAAATTTCGATGTACGATTCCTGCCCACACTTTCATTCGGAGAACGTAATATTAACTACGCACCTACCAGAGTTGACAGGCGACCATTTGCAAGAAGGGTCGAATCAGTTTTTGTAGAAATGCCTTTTCAGGCTCGTTACAAATCGGCACCTTTTCATGACACTAGGCTTTTTGTGGTGGCTGGCGTTAAATATTCTTTTGATGTGGCAAGTGATTCAAGGTCACGGCAGGCAGAGACTTTAGTTAAGATTGCACCAAATGATTTTGCTTTTGAAGTTGGTGCTGGAGTTCAAATGTTCTTGCCTTATTTTATCTTTTCACCTGAGATTAAGTTCTCTCACGGCTTCAACAATATCCTGATTTTTGATAAAAATCTTGAGGAGTCAAGCATTATTGATAAAGTCCTATCACGAACATTTACATTATCATTTCATTTTGAAGGGTAATCCCCTACCCTATCTTTAGCAATTTTACAAAAAAAGAGGGCCAATTGTTCTGCAATTGGCCCTCTTTTTTTTGATGACAGAATATTATTCTGACAGTATGATTTCATTTTCAATTAAACCTGTATAAGAACGAAGCTCAACTTTATAGTTACCTGGCTTAAGGTCGCTGATATTCAATTCATAGATGGTATTAACCGGCAAGTCCCAAAGTTTGTCGGATTTGACAACATCTCCATTTTTATCAAGTACCCTAATATCACTTAAGTTGACATTAATAGACTCAAAATCAATGTAATACACTTTATTTTCTTTGTCTAGATAAAAAGTCCACTCATCTGGGTGTATTGCAAATTCGGAAGATTTCAAAGGTGTTAACTTCTCTGAATCAAAAGATGCTTCTACTTGGGCGGAGACATAACTTGAAGTGAAAAAAAATATAAACAAACTAAGGAAAGAATATTTAGACTGCATTGTGATTTTGGATTGAATAATCTTGCAAAATTTGTATTTGTTCATGCCAAACTTTGGCAAATTTATGCCAAGAATTGATTCTTTGCTTTGTGTAAAATTTGATAATGTACTGATATATTATCAATATTTAAGTTTGCCATTTTTTTGAACTACAATATAACGTCAAACTTCCTTAAAGTAACGGGTTGGGATAAAAAAAATTGTTTTTATTCGGAATTGATTAACTGTTAAATTTTTCTTAACGCGCTACAATTTATTTTAGGCGACTATTCTTCCCAAGCCATGCTTCGTTTGACTGCTTTTTGCCAGCCGAGGTACTTACGCTTTCTTGTTTCTTCCTCCATGCACGGAATAAATGATTGATTCAGCTGCCAAACCTTTTCAATCTCACTTATTTCCCAAAAGCCTACCCCTAAGCCAGCTAAATAAGCTGCCCCAAGTGCTGTGGTTTCAATAATTTCAGGACGCTCTACTTTTGCCCCAAGCATATCTGCTTGAAATTGCATGAGAAGATTATTGGCGCATGCCCCACCATCTACTCTCAGGGTTTTTAGACTCAGTTTTGAGTCCAATTCCATCGCTGCAAGAACATCTTTCGTTTGGTAAGCCATGGATTCAAGTGCTGCACGAATAAGGTGTGAGTTTGTAGTTCCTCTAGTTAATCCAAATATTGCACCTCTAGCATACATGTCCCAATATGGAGCACCCAAGCCCGCAAAAGCAGGAACTATATAAACACCATCAGTATCTTCCACCTTTGAAGCAAAATACTCCGAATCTTTGGCCTCGTCAATCATTTTAAGCCCATCTCTAAGCCACTGGATGGCTGCGCCGGCAATAAAAACACTGCCTTCCAAAGCATAAGTAACCTCACCATTTAGCCCCCAAGCAATGGTCGTTAGTAATCCGGACTTTGAGGTTACAGGCTTTGCACCTGTATTCATCAACATAAAACAACCAGTCCCGTAGGTGTTCTTTGCCATGCCACTTGAATGGCAAGCTTGTCCAAATAGGGCAGCTTGTTGGTCTCCAGCAACACCAGATATCGGCAGCGCAGCTCCAAAAAGCACTGGCAAAGTATGTCCGTACACTTCACTTGATGACCGAACCTCCGGCAGGATGGACATTGGGATATCTAATGCTTTCATCATTTTTTCATCCCAATCCAATTTTTGAATATCAAAAAGCATTGTTCTCGATGCGTTTGAATAGTCTGTGATGTGGACTTTACCACCAGTTAACTTCCAAATAAGCCAAGCGTCAATAGTTCCAAATAACAGATTTCCCTTTTCAGCTTCTTCTCTGGCACCCTCAACGTTCTCAAGTAACCATTTGATTTTTGTCCCAGAAAAGTAGGCGTCAATGACAAGCCCTGTTGCCTTCTTTACATGATTTTCAAAGCCATCTGATTTCAGCTTGTCGCATATCCCAGAAGTACGACGGTCTTGCCAAACTATGGCGTTATGGATTGGCTCGCCAGTTATTTTGTTCCAAATAACCGTTGTTTCCCGCTGGTTAGTAATGCCAATAGCAGCAATATCCGACACCTTTACCTTATTATTAATCAGCAAGTTTTGTGCAACTCGGAGTTGCGATTGCCAGATTTCGCTTGCATCGTGTTCTACCCAGCCCGGCTTTGGGTAATATTGGGTAAATTCCTGCTGCTCGACTCCTACAATATTTGTTTTTTTATCAAAAAGAATTGCCCTTGAGCTAGTCGTACCTTGATCAAGAGAAAGGATGTATTTGGACATAAATGGTTGATTTTGATTTATTTATCTCGCAGAAATTACGATGGGGTGAAGATAGGTTATC
>JAHEAS010000574.1 GCA_024642645.1 Saprospirales bacterium
GCTTTTGGTAATCCCCAAAATCCTTCTCCACCAACCGGTTGATGTCCGACACCACATCCGTCACTTCTTTGCGCACTTTTTCCATCATAATCCGGGCAGTCTGGTTGGGCGCACCGCCAGATGACTCAATATAGCTGCCCGTCCGCCAGATATGCCCAGTGATATTCTCCGGGTCACGCTGGATACCCTTCAAACCTTCAGGCGTCATATACCGCTTTTCGAGGGCGGAGATACTGTCTTGGATGGATTTGGCCAACTTGCCGATGTCCTTTTTCAGGCTGTCCGGCACATTTTCGAGGGCGGTGTTTACCAGCTTGATATTGGCCTTCAAATCCTGCAAGCGGTCAAAACCTGCCGTTGCCTTTTCCACGATTTTCGCCATTTCGTCGTTTGCTGCCCGTTGTGCCAGTCGGTCGGCCAAACTGATGTTCATGCGGGGGTCTGCATGGACAGTGACGTTGGTGCTGTCGGTCTTGCCTTTGTAAGTCAGCATCAATTTATAAGTGCCGGGCAGAACAGAATAGCCGCCGGGCTTGTCGTCTTCCGTTTTCACCTTGCGGCGGCTGGGAAAGCGCACGCCGTCCTCTTCCAACCGCCAATTGATGCGCACTAATCCTGTGTCCACTTTCGTGGAAAAAGTGCGGAGCGTGTCGCCTTTGGCATCAATTACCTGGACTTTTACCTTATCGTCTTTTTTGTCGCCTTTCTTTTTATCGTCGCCTTCTGGTTTGTCTTCACCTTCCGGTTTGTCTTCGGAACTTGCTTCTTCCTTGGCAGCTTCCGTTTTCGGTTCCTCTTTTTTTGGAGCAGCTTTCTCCTTTTTACCCTTTGCGTCTTTGCCTGCGGCGGCCTTATCATTCTCCTTGCCTGCTGGCTTCGTTGGTTTCACCCAAAGTGAAATCATGGCGCTCGGCCAGCGGTTGTTGCCGGAATAGATAGCATCGGCAGTGAAGCGGGTGCCGTCCACCGAGGCGAACTCGGCGAGATAGCCGTCCGTTGCGGAAAGCACTTTAAAGTCTTCCTCCAGCACTTTCCCTTTCGTGCGGGCTATTTCCCGAAGGGGCCCAATATCATCCAAAATCCAAGCGGCTCGGCCAAATGTGCCGACGATGAGGTCGCCATCCCGTGGATGAATTTTCAAATCAATGGTCGAAACGCTGGGGTAATCCTTCGACCATTTGTTCCAGTTTTCGCCGCTGTCAATGCTGAAATAGAGCCCCTGGTCGGTACCGAGAAACA
This sequence comes from Saprospirales bacterium, assembly GCA_024642645.1. Lineage (GTDB taxonomy): Bacteria > Bacteroidota > Bacteroidia > Chitinophagales > Saprospiraceae > UBA6168. The sequence goes on from JAHEAS010000574.1 coordinate 1,240, forward strand.
GCAAATTCGGAACTTCTGGGTCTTGCACAATGCTGAGAGTATGGCCGTTTACCTTTTTTTCATCAGCAATTCTTTTAAAAGTAGCGCCATAATCCGTGGTGTGGTAAGCATAAGGTTTCCGGTCGTTCCGGCGGTAGTCGCTGTAAATCACGAACGCCTCGCCCGCATTGCGTTTGTTCACTTCAATGAACGGAATCCAGCCGCCCGCCTTTGCGCTGGGCATGTGGCTGGCGACATTCGTCCAAGTCTTGCCGCCGTCGCGGGTCAGTTGCAAATTGCCGTCGTCCGTTCCGACCCAAATCACGTTTTCATCCAAAGGGCTGGGCGCAATGGCCACGATGGTCGTGTTGTTCTCGGCGTTGGTGGCGTCAATGGTGAGGCCGCCGCTCTTGTCTTGGTGCTGTTTGGTAGTGTCGTTGGTGGTCAGGTCGGGGCTGATGATTTGCCAAGTCTGTCCGCAGTCGAGGCTTTTGTGAAGGAACTGGCTGCCATAATAAATGCCGCAACCGTAAAACGGATTTTGTGCAAAACCCGCATTCCAATTGAAGCGCAGCTCTGTGCCGTCGGGGTGGACGGGCATCAAATCTTTCGTATTTCCGGTGAGCATATCCACGTAGCCGAGGTTGCCACCCTGCGACATGGCATAGCAATAACGGCCATCATCAGGGCGAATAGCTACGTCAAATCCATCGCCGAAATAGACCTCCTGCCAGTCCGAATTGCGAATTCCGCCCGCCTTCCAGACCGCCGATGGGCCGACCCACGAACCATTGTCCTGCATCCCGCCGCAGACCCGGTACGGCACGCTCATATCGTAATCAATATGGTAAAATTGCGCCAGCGGAAGGTTCTCGGCGAAGCGCCAATTTTGACCGCCATCGTGCGAGATATTGAGGCCGCCGTCGTTGCCTTCGATGATGAAGTCTGGATCATCGGGGCTAATCCAAAAAGCGTGGTGGTCAGGGTGTACCTTCCAGCCGACCCAGCTATCAAAGGTCTTCCCGCCGTCCTCGCTCTTCGAGAGGATGCTCCAAAGGCTGAACACCCGGTTCTCGTTTTTTGGGTCCACATAGATTTCTCCGTAGTAAAACGGGCGGTTGCCTACGTTGCTATTGTCCTGGTCGGCGCTGGCCATTTTCTGCCATTTGAAGCCGCCGTCGTAGCTTTTGTAAAGGGCATTTTCTTTAGCTTCAATCAGGGCGTACACGATGTTCGGTTTGCTTGGCGCAAAAGCAAGGCCCATGCGCCCGAGGTCGCCTTTCGGCAAACCGTCTTGGTCAGTGCGCTTTGTCCAAGTTTCCCCGGCATCGAAGCTGACGTAGAGGCCGGAGCCTTTGCCGCCAGAGTTGAAAGTCCAAGGTTTGCGGCCATATTCCCACATGGCGGCAATAAGCTTGTTCGGGTTGGAGGGGTCAACGACGAGGTCGGCGCAACCCGTTGAGTCGTTCACGAAGAGGATTTTGCGCCAAGTCTTGCCACCATCGGTTGTTTTGAAAACGCCGCGGTCGGCGTTTGGCCCCCAGGCCGAGCCTGTTGCGCCAGCAAAAACGGTGTTCGGATCGTCCCGGTGGATGATGATGCGGTGGATGGTGCGGCTGTTTTCAAGGCCCATGCGCACCCAGTTTTTGCCGCCGTCAATGGTTTTGAAAATTCCCTCGCCGCTGTTTTGCGAGTTGCGGGGATTGCCCTCACCGGTTCCCACCCAGATTTCGGCGGGGTTGTTCTGGTTGATGCGCACCGCCCCGACGGACTGTGTGGGCGCTTTATCGAAAATCGGTTCCCAATCAATGCCGCCGCTGGTGCTTCGCCAAAGACCGCCACTCGCTGCCCCGGCATAAATCACGTCGGGCTGTGACAATACTACGTCAATGGCCGTCACCCGCCCGCTCATGCCCGCTGGGCCGATGTTGCGGATTTTCATGCCGGAGAGTTGTTCGACGTTTATTTTTTGGGAGAAAAGTGTGCTGCAAACCAGCAGTGATAGGAAAAGGAAATAGTGATGTTTGTTTTTCATCTTGCCTGTGAGATTGGTGGATAGTATTTGATTGGAGGGCAAGATAAGGCAGGGGGATG
>JAHEAS010000575.1 GCA_024642645.1 Saprospirales bacterium
TTCCAACCCATTGATAAACAATGAATTGCGAACCTGTTGAGCCGCTTCCGTCGAGTGTCAATGTGTCAAGGTTACAGTTAAGCAGATTGCCTTGTGGCAATGCGATTTGAGCGTTTGGCGTCAAGGTATCCACCGTCACGACGACGAGGTCGGTGTCCCGGCAGCCGTTTGCCAAATCCTCCACGACGAGCTGGTAGGTGCCCGGTGCATCGGCAGCCACCGCGGCAGTATTGGTTGGTGGTAAAATATTGCCCGTTCCGCTGGTGCTCCACGTGAACGAAATGCCGCCATTGGGGGTGGAGGAAATCCCGCTCAAGGTCACAGTCGGTTGGGTACAGGAAAGTTCCAAATCCAGGCCTGCATTGGCCACTGGCGGGGTTATATTTTGGGTGATGACGATGGTGGCCGTGTCCTTGCAAAAATTGGTAATATCCGTGATGATGAGGCGGTAGGTATCAGGCTTGGAGATGGAGACGATTAGGGTGTTGGTATTGGCCATCGGGCTGCCACCGAGCGCCGTCCAGACCCAGTTGAAATTGCTGGTGGGCATGGAATTGTTGCCGTTGAGCAGGATAAGCGAGTTGGTGCAGGTCAGGGTCGTTGCCGAAGGCACGATGATGGCGTTCGGCATCATGGCATCCTGAAACACGGTCACGGTGTCGCTACTGCTGCACCCGGCGGCGGTCACCGTCAGGATGTAGCTGCCTGGGGCAGCTGCCGTGGCGGATGGCTGGTTGGTTGGGCCGCTGAATGTGCCGCTGATGGTCGTCCAAGCATAGCTCAAAGTTCCGAAGGAAGTCGTCGCTGCGGCGGTAAGTGCCACGGCGTTTTGCTGACAAGTTAGCGTGTCGGGTAGTGCGATGCTGACGCTGGTTTGCACCACGGTCAGGTTTAGGGTCACAATGCTGTCGCAATTTTGCCACGAGGTCAGGGTGTTTACGTAAGTGCCTGTGGTTGAGTAAGTTGAGTTGCCTACGGCAAAGGTTTCACCCTCGCAAATGATTTCGTTGAGGGCGGTGGTGTTTTCGGGTAAAACGGTCAGGTCGAGGGTCACCAAGCTGTCGCAGCCAAAGCTGGAGAGGAGTTCTTCGACATAGATTCCCGTGTTAAAATAAGGATTCCCACCCACCCAAACCGTATCGCCAAAGCACACGGTTTCAAACAGTTTGGTGTCCACGTTGGGCAGTACCGTGAGAAAGAGGTTCACAATGCTATCGCAACCGAAAAACGAAGCCAATGTGTCGGCGTAGGTACCTTGGCTTCCGATGTTTTGCCCATCGAAAACCACTGTTTGCCCATCGCAAATGGTATCCCGAAGCTCGGTAGTGGGTGGCGGTGCGCCGATGTTCACTACAACGCAATTCAAGCCGATGTCGCCACAAAAGGGTGGGGCTGCTCCATGCAGGTCAGCGTCGAGGGATTGGGGCGTCATAGGCGTTCCGACAGTGGGCAAGCTCGCCGAATCGGCCAGCAGGTAGCTCAATCCGCAGACGGTGTAGGTGCCGACGGGGTAGCTGGTGAAATTGTCGGTAGTGTCCAAATCATACAGCAGGCCGTTGTGGAACACGGTAAAGGTGTAACCGTATTCGGCGGGGTCTGGCACTAGGGCGCCATAGCTCGGTACGAGGTCGAGGTTGAGCGATGGGTCGCCAATGCAAGCAGTGACGTTGGGGTCGGGGAGGTTCCCGGCATCAGCGTCGCAGCAGAGGATGCCGGATTGGTCACAGAGGATGATTTCAAAATCGAAGACCGTGCCCCCGTTGAACTGCGCACCGTTGGCGATGTTGATGCACCACTGGCCGTTGACAGGGCCGGTGTTGAAGTTTTCTAAACATCCATTGAACGGATGGTACTCGCCGCTGTATGTGCCACTCCCCCAAGGGCAGGTAGTGGGGCAACCATCGAAAATGCATGGGTAAATGCAATTTCCAATCGTATCGGGGTGGCAGGTAGCAGCGCAAGGCACGAAGAGGATATCCCAAGTGGCCAGCGGTGTAAAGGTGTTACAACTTAGGTTACTGCCAACGAGCTGAACTTGTTGGCCAGCGGGGGAGGTGAGCGTAAGGTCAAGGTCGCCGATGCGTCCGTGCCGGAACTTGATGTACACCCCGCAAACGCCTTGCGTCGGGCTGGCCAAATTGTTGTTGAAAGCGTCGGTGAATTCGTAGCAGACTTGGGTGTTGGTATTGGCTGGGTATTGAAGTGGACAGTTGCCTTCATCAGCGCAGCCACAGTTTTGCGCCCAAATTTCGGGAGCTAAAAAGAAGAAAAAAACAAGGAATATGAGCCTTGGGATTATGCGCATAAATTTTTTGTAATCGGTGGCCTCAAGGAAAAAGTTAAAAGTGAAAGTAGCGGCTGCAAGCTACTTGGATTTGCCCTTTCAACGAGGTAATTTATTCCAAAATTACATGAAAAAAGGGAAAGGGCAGGTGGGCTGGGCGGGAATTTTGGGTTTTGTCGGAAATGGGGCAGATGGGTAAGGTCATTGGATTTTCCTTATCCGAGCAGTGCCAGATTGGATAACTATGAATGAGCCAGTCAATTCAACTTCGTGTTTTGCGATGAAATGATAAACGATTTGGGAGCGAGTGCTTGATTTCAAATCTTCAAGCTGGGCAAGCATAATTCCTGTGCTATGAATTTCATGCGGCTACGGTTATTATTTTTTCACCTTCCAAAAAGCGAATGCAGCCAAAATATGCTCTCGCCTTAGCCTCGGATGCTCTGCCAAAATGTCCTCAATGGTTTCTTCAGCTGCTAATTTTTCCAAAATCAGTTCAACAGTAATTTAGTGTATTTGATGACTGGCTTGCCCATCATAATTTGAGGATTGATTTCGATGAGTTTTTCATGTGCCACTTTTTCTTCAATCTTTTCCACCTTTGCAAAAAAGCAACACATGAAACTTTACCACCACCTTCCTCTTTGTCTTTGTATGTTTTTTTACTCCACAAACAACCAAGCTCAGTCTAGCTTTCCGCTCTACGGTGACCAACCCATTCCCAATTCCAGGCCCGCCGAAAACCTCGAAAAAACCGAAATCAACGACTGGAAAATCGAGTTCACCACGGAGACCTCCGAACCAACCCTCACAGTTTACCAACCCGCCAAACCAAACGGCACAGCCATGATCATCTGCCCCGGCGGCGGTTACAGCGGCACAGCAGGTGACCACGAGGGCCGACAAGTCGCCAAGGCGCTCAACGAGTCGGGCATCACTTCCTTCGTGCTAAAATACCGCATCCCCAGCGACCGCTACTGCGTGGACAAGTCGCTTGCCCCGCTGCAAGATGCCCAAC
>JAHEAS010000576.1:0-1406 GCA_024642645.1 Saprospirales bacterium
CACTGCAAAGGACACAGGCAATCCTGCTGGCGGCTCCGGTATCGGCCTGGCACTCACGAAAGAACTGGTGGAGATTATGTCCGGCACCATTGCTGCCGAAAGTGAAGTGAACGTTGGCTCAACATTCACTATATGCCTGCCCATCACCAACCAAGCACAGCCTTCCCAGAGTCCCAGCATGCCCAATCCATTGTCTGAACCCGTCGCCAGCCAATTTTTTATGCCTGTCGAGCAGACCAATATTCGGGTGTCAGGAGAGGAGGACGATAAGCCGATATGCCTTGTCATTGATGATAGTGCGGATATCGTCCGGTATCTTCAGATGCTGCTCGAACCGACCTATATCGTGGCCGTGGCGTACGACGGTAAACGAGGGATAGAAAAGGCGTTGGAATTGCTCCCGGACGTTATCATTTCCGATGTGATGATGCCAGAGAAAGATGGGCTCGAAGTCTGCGATTTTCTGAAAAATGACGAACGCACCAGCCATATCCCCATCATTTTGCTCACCGCAAAAGCCACTGTGGCTGACCGCATCGAGGGCCTACGGCGGGGCGCAGATGCTTACCTGCAAAAGCCATTCAACCAAGAAGAACTTTTTATACAATTGAAAAAATCGGTGGAACTCCGCCGGAGGCTTATCAGCTATTTTTCAAAAATGCCCACTCTGTCTGGCGGCGAAACGGCTCCAGCGCTTGACATTCAAATGGAAGATGCCTTCCTGAAAAAAGCAACGGCTGCTGTTGAAAAAGACTTTGCGGACGAAGATTTTGACATCCATCGGCTGTGCAGGGCGCTGACCATGAGTCGGTCACAGCTTCACCGCAAGCTCACAGCGCTCACGGGCATGTCTGCCACACATTTTATCCGCTCCACCCGCCTGCAACGGGCGAAGGAATTGCTCCAAACAACCAACCTCACCGTCTCCGAAGTCGCTTACGAAGTGGGTTTCCGTGACCCAAATTATTTTTCAAGAACATTCATCGAAGAATTCGGCACCCCGCCGAGTGAGACACGTAAGTGATTGATTTTCAGTAAATTAATTCTATTTTTTCAGACTGCATACAACAATAGTCCTGAAGTTTTCCGCCTGCCTGCAACATTTCTACGTGGCTTTTAAACAATAGTGCGTGATGCCCGGCATGGGTTGCCCCCACCTTTGACCCATCAGCCAAAACGATGGTTGGCGCATAACGGGAACAGTAAAAATCAACACTGCTCCAAGCCGTTTCGCCAATCCTGAAAGACTAACCAAACCAAAAATTTCAACCCCTCACCGCTCACCTGACCCGTCGGGAGACTGGCCATCTTTTGCCTGTCGGTGAGCATTGGGCCATTTCATAACTACTTAAACCATTTATACTATGTCAAAGATGATTGTTTTAATGATGCTTGCCGCAGCCCCC
>JAHEAS010000576.1:1416-3301 GCA_024642645.1 Saprospirales bacterium
AAGGCCGCAGCGGGCGGCCAAACCTGCCCGGAACCCGCCAACCTGACCATCCCCTCAAAATCGAGTGGCAGCATTGCCTTCGATTGGAGCGATTGCACGGGTGGCTGCAACCAGTACCTGGTGAAATACTATCGGCAGGACGATGATTTCCGAAGCCAGGTATTTGCAGTAGAGGATTCCGAGATTTCGTTCAGTGGTTTGTCAGCCGGGACTTATGATTTTTCGTTTGCGACCGACTGTGGCTCGGCCACGAGTAGCTGGATAATTATCGAGGACGTTATTCTCAATTGATTAGTAGGCTGGGTTGTCAAATTGGCAACCCAGCTTTTTTTGCGACCAGTTTTTCTAAAAGCCACTGCTTGCCTTGCATAAAATCTTCCCGATTGATTTGTTCCTCGAAATCTTCCAACCATTTCTTGTCCCATTTTTTTTCAACCATTTTTTTCAACAAAATAATGGTGTATTTGACAAAGTTCAAGCTGGCTGTTTTTCTTCCTTCGGAAAGGAATTGGTCACGATGGATATATTTTTTGAAGGCTTCGCTGAAGTCCAAAAAAAACTGAAAATACGAAGTGTCGTTTTCACATGCTTCAAAATAGGCTTCCATAAGGAGCGTCTTTCCTAGCAAAGAAAAATGATGGCTGGTAAACCCATGACTGGAAAGCAGGTTGATAGTTTCTTCAAAATCATTTTTTTTGTAAAAAGTATGCGCCTTAGCCCATGTCTTTCCATCATCCTGTAAGCCAGGTGTCAGTTTGCCAGAATATTCATTCAAGAACTTCATTGTAAAATCGAACTGTTTTAGGCTGTTGCCCATACTCACAATATTAGAAAATGTTGTTTCTGACAACCTGCCAAAGTTGATGAGCAATCCTTCCTTTATACCTGTTTTATACAGTTCCAGCAGTTCGGCCATGATTTGAACAAAACCCTTTATCCATAATGAAATGGCAGAGTTTATCAGGTAGTACAACAAGAGCTTTTTGTCCTTCTTGGACAAGTATTCAGACTTGGTAAAAACCGCTGTTTTTAAATGCAGGTATCCTTCCATAGAAGGGGAATGGGACAAGCCTATCCGCTCTTTGTAAATGTCCAGCACAGGGAGGTCAAGGTGCTGGGTCTGTTGCTCCAATTGCAAGATATTCCAAGTCGGTGGAGCCCCTTCCGAGGAAATAAGCTGCCGCTCTTTCAATTCGGTGATGCACCGCCATTTATGCAGGCCATAAAAGCAGTCGAGGTAGTGGTCGGCAGCCAGCAGCGATGCCTGGCTGGACTTAAGTTTAATGGATTGTGGCCGCTCATAAAGTTCGCCATGGAGCTGTCCCAGAAGAAGGAAATCTTCGGTTTCCTTGGCCTTTTTTGCTTCCAACTTATGGATGAGTTCTCCCACTTGTTTTTCGTGCCATTCGCCCTCGTGCCTTTCGAGGTATTCCTGCCCCAGTAATCGTGCGGAGAGGGTATCGTCGCTTTCCAGCCGTTGGTGCACCAGAAATTGCTCTACCTGCTTGCACAAGGCTGCCATCAGGTTGCGCATCCATTTGTCGTCGAAAGCCTTGTCAGGATAGAGCTTTTTGAACACCAGCGCTTTGTCCATCGCTTTTGCGTCAAAACCGGGGTGCTGCTTTTGGAGGATATTGTACAGCGACACCAGTTTTTTGTTGGTGTTTGCCCACGGCGACTGTAGCCAGAGGCCAAAGGATTTGAATTCTTCTGGGGTCAAAATGGCCAGGATACGGCCCATTTTTGTGGGAGAAAGGCTTGTTTCTTTCATGGCGCAATTGTTTTCATAAACGGCAGTTAGACAGGGTTTTATGGAAAATATGACGCACAATGTACCGCTTATTTTTGTGGCAAACGGGATTATTTGTCTTTGGAAGGCGAGGAG
>JAHEAS010000577.1 GCA_024642645.1 Saprospirales bacterium
GAGTGGACCTTCCCCGAACAGTTAGATTTCATGATCGCCTCCAAACCAGGCATTATCCGTTGGGAAAGCACCCTGCCCTTCCCCACCTCCAACCTTTCTTTTCGGTATATTGGCAAAAATTGGCAACCGATCAAGGTTGGAATAGACTTGTCGGAAGGCTTCTTCAAATGGGTGCCACCCGACACGATTGGGCTTGCACAATTGCGAATGGAGTCAATCATTGACACGATTGTCACTGACACTTTTTTTATCGCTTCGCAAATACGCCCTAAGGTTGGATTCGACTGCCCAGATTCACTGATGATATTTTGGAATAAGATGTCTGATGCCGAAGGCTACCGGGTTTTCAGGATGGGTGAGCGATATTTGGAGTTGCTCGCCGAAACTTCAGATTCCATTTTCATACTCAATACCCTTGATAATACCGTAAATCACTATGCCGTAGCGCCTGTACTTGCAGGTAAAACCGGCCCACTCAGCAGTACATTTGATTACACTAGGCAAGGGGTAGCGTGCTATTTTAAAAATTTCTTATTCAATTACATAAATGGGGATACCGCTTATTTCAAAGCAGCCATTGGTACCACATACGGCTTGAAGTCGGTGATTTTGGAAAAACTAGTTACAGGAATTTATGAGCCAGTTCAAACCATCACACCTGTCGAAAGCACTGAACTGACCCTAGTGGGAAGCCCGCTCACACAAGGCTCCAATTTCTTTAGGTTGAAGCTGGCACTTGAAAATGGCGGTGAAGTTTACAGCCAAATCGAAACGGTCTATTTCCTGGAAGCCAGCGATTACCTGACCTACCCAAACCCTGCCCGTGCTGGCCAACTGGTCAAACTACTTTCAAAAAACAACTTGAGTAGCACTTACAAATTGTTGGGCATGCAGGGACAACTCATTGCCAAAGGAGAATTGGACTACCCAGTGTCAGAACTTGATACTACTGGAATGCCATCAGGCTGTTATTGCCTGTATATCTTGGATGAAAATGGGAAACGCACGACGAAATTACTGGTCATTCAGTAAATCAAAAAAGAAGCTCACCTAAAACTACAGTTCAAAGTGAGCCTCTTTTTGAATTTTTATGAATTTGTACTACTTAATCAATTATGTGCTTTTGGGTCTGGATGGTTATCCGGATCATTAACAACAGTACCATTACCTGACAATACTCCTAACGCTAGCAAACCACAAACATGGGGAGTAGCCATAGAAGTACCGCTGATAGTATTATAACCTCCTCCTTTCCAAGTGGAAAAAATGCCAACTCCAGGTGCACAGTAATCGATAGGTTGACCATAAGAACTATTACCGAAATTGGAGAAACTAGCAAATACACCATTGCTACTCATAGCTGAGACTACATAGATATTCCCAGTATTTGAGTAAGTATTCGGATTGCCAGCTCTAGCAGGTGAGTGGTTATTGGCATCATCAGTCTCATTACCAGCTGCTAACGCAAAATAAATATTTTTCCCACCATAGTTTGAAGCAGTTATAACAGCCTGATCCAAAGAAGTAGATACTCCACCACCTAAACTCATATTTGCTGCATCGCCACTGGCCGCTTTTGCACCAACATAGTCAACACCAGCAATTACGCCGGAAGTGGTACCTGACCCGGCATTGTTCAAGACTCTAACAGGCACAACCAGTGCGCCTGCCGCTACTCCAACTACTCCAATTGTATTGTCTACAGCAGCAACAGTTCCTGAAACGTGCGTTCCATGGCCATTACCATCATCAAAAGAGTTTCCTGATGAGAAATTGGCTCCATTCGCTACATCCACATTAAGGTCTGGATGGTCAGTATCAATTCCAGTATCGATTATCCAAGCCCTTAAGTCAGCGCCACTACTGCTTCCGCCGATACCATTAGCACCTCCAATTCCCCACGGAATTTCTTGAGGCGGAGGGTTTCCGCCACCTCCACCGCCTCCACCGCCCGGAGGTCCACCTTGGATGGAAATGGTTTGGTCTTGCTCTACATACTCAACTTCTGCGTGAGCAGCCAGTGCCCTTGCTTCCTCTTCGGTGAAATTAGCAACAGAGAAACCATTGAGTGCTGTCCCATAAGTACGGTCAATCTTATTGGTTTCAATGCGCAAAGACTGAAGCACAGCCTCCGCTTTTTCACGCATCATGGCCTTCCTTCCTTCATAGGTGGATTCTTTCAATGCCCTGTCTCCTACTTCGTTGTTTTTAAATACAACGATGTACTGGCCGGGGATCGGTTCGCTCTTTTTGAAGGTCACCATCTTTGCGTCGTCTCCAGGCGCATTCAGTGAATCATTAGTTAGTTCAGTATCCTTGTTGCAGCTTACTGCGAAGCCGACTACCGCAAGGATGACCAAGAAAAACCTTAGTACATTCATTACTTTCATACCAATTGAGTTTAGATTGAGTTAGAAAAAATAGTTTTATTATTTTGTTAGGGTGTTAAGTGTAGCCCCGTTCCATATTTTTCAAGAATATGTTCTACCATTTCTAAAAGTACGTAAGTGACAATAAACTTATTGAATCCTTGGGGGCTAGTTTACATTCATTAGGATAAAGGTGGGCAAACAAAACATTATGTGGAATTCCTATCAAATACTTCCATCTGAGGCAAATATATACTTTATTCACAAAGGAATAAATTTATTTCAATTTTAAAGCCGAACTCGTCAAAAATGCCAAGAATTTTCAGGAAATCTAAAATTTATAGTGGGAAAATTGCTTATCAAAAAAATCATTGTACAGTTTTCTCCATTGTGCAGCGGCCTTTGCGTAAAGCCTGAGTTGCGGTTGTTCATCGGTGAGCAATACCGACCGAAGGGTATCGCTGCTGGAGACATTGAGAAGCTCCCCTCCGAGTTCTTTTTCTGACATTGGAAGTGAAAAAGCAGCATGTTCATCAGTTGGAAATGACCAAAAAATCAAGTTCCTATCATCCTCCTTTCCAGGTGTAGCCAAAACTTCAGCATCGAACCCCGCATGGCAAAGGGTTTTATAAACTGACCGCCCAATTTCTCCCCTATCCGACTCCCAGTATCCATAAAAATTGATGAGCAAACAGCCGTTTGGCAATAAGTTGTCACGGGTATCGGCGAGGCTTTCCATAGTAAGCACATGCTCCGGAGCCGACTCGCCCCGAAAGGCGTCATAGATAATGACGTCGTATTTTTTGGGGGTGGTTTTGATGAAATGCCTGGCATCGTCAAGGACGACGGGAACATCTTCTGGCAAGTCGAAATATTTTTTTGCGAGCATTTCCAATCGTCCGTCAATCTCTATGGCCTCCACATCATAGCC
>JAHEAS010000578.1 GCA_024642645.1 Saprospirales bacterium
GCCAGGGACCATTTTTCCTGAAATGGTTGGGACATTGGCTATTTTACGAACGGTGCCTGAAACTGGAGCATGCAAAGGCACCGATACATATCCGGTTGCTTTGGCCACCAACTGGCCCCGCACCACTTCCTGTCCTTCTCGCACCACTATTTCAGAGGGTGAACCCAAGTGCTGTGCTACTGGTAGGATGATCATCGGAGCAAACGAGAACTGCCTAATGGGTAATCCATTTGTCTCGTCTTTGTGCTCCGGTGGGTGCACGCCGTGCTTGAAGGTGTTTTTATGAAAATTGAAAATGCCCATTCTTCTCTTTTTGGGAATTAGGGAATTGTGGAATTGGAGTAGTGCAAGTGCCTCGCCCCAATTCCCTAATTCCCTATTTCCTCAATTAAACTTCTCGCCCCGCTTAATCCATTTCTCGGCATCCTTCATTGTTTTGTCAGCAGGTAGGCCCGGATGAATTACCCTTGCCGTGCATTTTTCGGCAGCCTTCACCAAATCCTCGTATGGCCCGCCATCCGGATTTTTGATAAATGCTTTCTTGTCATTGTTGTAGGCGAATATGTTTGGATTGAGTTTGGTGCATTCATCGCAGGAAGTGCACTCATCCGTTTCCAACCAAGGCGCCATGTATCCCCCGTTTGAGGCAGCTGGACCAGCAGTCGGAGCTGCTGTTGCTGTGTCAGAACCGATAGCTAAGTTTGCAATCCCTTCGCCGTTGCCACCGGCCAATTTCATCAGCCCCTGAGCTATTTTACCCACCACTTCCGCACGGATTTTGCCTTCAATATCGACGGCTGTTTCTACTTTCTCGGTTTTGACACCAGCCAATGCACGAAGCATGATCCAGAAATCCCGTCTTTCCTCGCAGGATTCAATGATGGGTTTGGCGACCATCACCCGGCTGAGGTGTTGCTTCCTGTCAACGGCCCAGATGAACGGGAATTTGCCTTCCCTATCTGCATCGCTCATTTCAAGAAATTCTGACAAAATCACCATGTTTTCATTCCATGCATCACGTGGTACTTTGCGGAACTGCTTTCTGAACCTAGCTTCGGTTAAGGCGAAATCTGCAAAAGTCATGGAGACCTCCATTGATTTTTCTCTGCCGTTTTCGAGGTACTTAAGTTGGTAGTTCGGCCAGATTTTATCCATCGCCGGATTCCCGCTCAAGTCAAAAGCATCTTCTGCCTTCACCCCATTGTCTGGATTGTATTTGAAAATAGGGTAGGCCCGTGATTCCATTGCCAGCTTCGCTTGGTGCACGCCCATATCGTCGGCCACGCCGTGCTCTGGTTGGCAGGTGGTGTAGAGGTTGAACAAAGCTGGACGCTTGGTCATCAAGCCGTCAATGAACCCTTCAATCATCTGGCTGGTATTGGCCAGTGTGCCCTGCAAAACGTAGGTATTTCGGTGTGCCATGGCAATCAGGCCAATCTCTTTCCGAGGCTCGCTCTTGCCTTTCCATACCTTGCCGTATTGGGCCATGTCGGAGACTTGTCCAATGAAACCGGAAGTACAGGCTTGGCCGCCGGTGTTGGAGTAAACTTGCGTATCCACCACGATGACCTTGATAGGTTTACCAGAGGCCATCATCCTCGAAAGGTTTTGGAAACCAATGTCGTACATAGCGCCGTCACCACCAAGCGCTACCACTGGAGGACAAAGCAGCCATTCGTCATCCGTGAATTGTTGCCAGGTGAAGTAAGTAAAGAAGTCATCGTGTTCGGCTGGTTTGTATTTTCCATTCAATTCCAATTCTGCCTTGCGGATGGCTTTGAATCCTTCGGCCATTTTCGCCATGTGCCCTTCGAAAATACCCATCGCCATGGATGTCGAATCCTGGAAGAGGTGGTTGGCCCATGGGAATGGATAAGGATTGTACGGCCAGGTACTACCCCAGACGGAGGTACATCCCGTGGAGTTGCACATGCCCATGCTGGACCTGCCTTTTCCGGTGGTGCCGTCTGCATATTTCCACCTCAGCTTTTTCAATTTGGCCAGCAATTGAGTCACATCCCGCAACCATTCCTGGTCGATAGGCTCACTTCCCTTGGCGGATTCAAGTTTACTGGCAATGCTCGCCATTGTTAAATCAGACTTGTTGGATTCTGAAATAATTTTGGCCATCATTTCAGGATCATTGACATTTACTGTCGAAATGAGCTTTTGCTGGATGTGCTTTTCCAGTTTTTCGATGAGTCCATCCAAATGCGCCACGTGTTTTTCGATGCGTGGCTGCATCAAAGATTCTACCGTTGCCACAAAAAGGTGAACAACCGATTTCTCGGAACAGCCCATGCAAGCGCCATCGCCGCTGGCAAAATTCAGGTAGGCATCTTTGTTGAGCAAAATGGTTTCGAGTGGCCCAATTTTCTCTTCCAAATCGTCAATTCGATTAAATTTCTTCGGCGTATTCGGCAAGTCCATCCAGAAGTCCCATTCTTGCCTCAATTGGGCGACGGAATCCTCCGTCTGGGTGATTGGCCGCAAGGCATCATCATCACAAACTTCGACACACTCCATACAGCCTTTGCAGGTAATCGGGTTGATGGTAATGCTGAACAAGCCACCGCTGTTGGGCTTGTCTTTTTCATGGAGGTCATAGTACGGGCGGGTTAGGGCAAATTTAAAGTCACCCAACTCATCTTGGAACCAATTCAATTCCTGCACCAATTCACTGTCACTTTCTCGAATCGTGTTATCTATCACCTCATGGATAAGGCTGCTGACGGTAACGCCATTTTTAGCTTCATTGAGCAGTGCTCTGACTTTACTTTCCATTAGGCGCACCGCTTTCGGGAGGTGCTCAACCTTGCCATGATTTTTACGAACTCGTTTTACTACTGTATCCAAAACATCGGAAAGTTCGCTCACCAAACCTGGAATTGCAGTGTCGGGGCAGGCAGTGTAGCAGTTTCCGCAGGCGGTGCAATTGTTCGGAATCCACTCAGGATGTTCAAAACGGATGCCGGTCATGTCCCTGAACAGGGAGGTAACTGCAGGCATAACACTCAACCCTATGAATGGGTCGGTGAGGTTGTCGCTGCCCATTCCTCGCTGGTAGAAGTTGCCTGTTTGCTCCCAGAAACGATTGATGTCGCTCAGGCTGGACTCGCTTTGAGGGATGTTTCTCAGCATGGTGGGGATGGGCATTATCTCGCCATTTGCTTTGGCAGAGATACTGGTGTCCAGCACCTTATTTTTGATTTCAAAGACTTCATCAAAGCCTCTTTTTACCACTCGCATATTGTCATCCACGACCCTTTGGCCTTTGCCACCGAATTTGTGTTGCAAC
>JAHEAS010000579.1:0-1311 GCA_024642645.1 Saprospirales bacterium
ACAATCAAAATTTCATTAACATTGCCGCACAGATACCGGAGGGGCTTTATTTGTTGGTCATTTTCAATAGAAATGGCATCGTCCACCGGGAAAAAATAACGCTGGTGGACTGAAAAATGCCCCGCATTCATCGTTCACCATTTATCATTCATCATTCCATGCAAGTACCCACTATGGCCGAACTCGCCGCCGAAAGCCGCACCCCGGAGGTGTTGTTTTGGGTCGGCTGCGCCGGAAGTTTTGATTCGAGGGCACAAAAAGTGACCATCGCCTTCACCCGTTTGCTGCAAAAAGCAGGCGTTGATTTTGCCATCCTCGGCACCGAGGAAAGCTGCACGGGCGACCCTGCCCGACGTGCCGGCAACGAGTTTTTGTTCCAAATGCTGGCACAACAAAACGTGGCCACGCTGAACATGTACGAGGTCAAAAAAATCGTGACCGCCTGCCCGCATTGCTTCAATACCATAAAAAACGAATACCCGCTTTTGGGCGGAAATTACGAAGTGATGCACCATACTCAGTTTCTGCAAAGCCTCTTGGCTGAAGGGAAATTGAAGGTGGAGGGCGGCAGTTTCAAAGGCAAAAAAATCACCTACCACGACTCTTGTTATCTCGGCAGGGCCAATGGCGAATATGAAGCGCCCCGTTCTGTGCTGGCTAGCCTCGAAGCCGATTTGGTGGAGATGAAACGCTGCCGCACCAACGGCCTCTGCTGCGGGGCGGGCGGTGCGCAAATGTGGAAAGAAGACGAACCGGGCAGCAAGCGAATCAACACCGAACGCACCGAAGAAGCCCTCGAAACGGGCGCTTCCGTCGTGGCTGTCAACTGTCCTTTTTGCCTCACCATGATGTCCGACGGCGTGAAAGCAAAGGACAAACAAGACGAAGTGATGGTGCTGGATTTGTCGGAGTTGATTTTAATGAATGGAAAATGATAAATGGCTGAATGGTTCAATGGCTGAATGGTTGCCCTCTTGACGTGTACACGTCAAGAGGGCAACCATTCAGCCATTGAACCATTCAGCCATTTATCATTATTTCAAGGACAAATCCGCTGCCGTGGATGTTCAGAATCTGCACATTTTCATCTTGTGCGAGGTATTTCCGAAGGCGGGAAATGAACACGTCCATGCTTTTGCGGGCAAGAAAATCGTGGCGGTTCCATAATTTTTGCAGCACTGCTTCCCTTTGAACGAGCTGTCCGTTGCCCTCGCAAAGCATCTTCAAAAGGGCAGCCTCCAATTCTGTCAACACTTTTTTTTCTGTCCCAAAAGTCAAGGTCAGGTTTTGGCTGTCGAAAACGTAATTTCC
>JAHEAS010000579.1:1386-3294 GCA_024642645.1 Saprospirales bacterium
GCATGGAGCGATTTGGCCGTCAGAAAAATGATGGGAATGCCCGGTTGTTTTTGTCGCAAAAGTTCCGCTACGGTGAAGCCATCGAGTGCGGGCATCATCACATCGAGCACGCAGAGGTCGTATTGGCCGGACCTGAACATCCGCAGTGCTTCCACGCCGTTTTTCGACCAATCCACCTCCATGTCACGGGTCGAAAGGAACTCCCGGAGCAGGAAGCCGAGGGTCTCGTCGTCTTCTACGAGGAGGATGCGGGGCAATGGGTTTGGAGAAACTGACATGGGTGTTTTTTTTGTAAAATTATGACAATCAAGCTATTCTGATTGCTTTACAATGAGAAACGGTTTTATTTGTTTGAGTGTGCGGGCGTTTGCTTTTTATTAAAAATCAGCATATTCAGCGCTTTCTTACCTTTGGAAAAACAAAACCCAATCCGCATGGCTACAACAAAACAGAAAATCCGGGTCGTCATTGCCGACGACCACCCGACCTACGGCGAAGGTCTCAAAGCGCTCTTCCGGGACGATGACGTGGTGGACTTTCTCGAAGCCGCCACTTCCGACCAAGCCACCATCGAGATGGTCAACCGTCAAAAACCCGATGTGGTGCTGATGGATTACGAATTTCCCGAAGGTCAAATGGACGGCGTGAAGATTTCCGAACTGCTGCTGGCGCAAAACCCCGGCCTGAAAATCATTATGTTGAGTAG
The DNA here is from genome assembly GCA_024642645.1 of Saprospirales bacterium. Classification (GTDB taxonomy): domain Bacteria; phylum Bacteroidota; class Bacteroidia; order Chitinophagales; family Saprospiraceae; genus UBA6168. The sequence continues at coordinate 2,093 of JAHEAS010000579.1, forward strand.
GCACGGCGAAGTGCCGCTCATCAAAAACGCACTGGGGTCGGGCCTCAGCGGCTACCTGTTGAAGGAGCGCAGCATGGCCGAAATCAAAAAAGCCATCGAGGCCGCCCACGCCGGGTTCGAAGTGGTGGAACGTGGCACGTTGGTGCAAGTGTTGGCCGAGGGCATCCGAATCAACGCCCCGGCCAAAGGGCAAAAGAACGACGACCATCCCCTCACGCCCCGTGAATTGGAAATAGCACAACTCATGGCCCGTGGCAAAACGACAAGGGACATTGCCGAGGAACTTTTCATCAGCAACAATACCGTGGACACCCACAAGAAAAACATCTACTCGAAATTGGGGGTGAAAAACGTGGCGGAACTTATCATTTCACTGGGGGAGTTTGGTCTTTTTCCATAGCATTTTTTGAACCGTTTGGTCGGAAGCGTTGCGTCAAGCGGTCACGCAGGGAAGGCTCTTCCTCTTGCTTTTTGGGGTTTTCTTTTTTCCTTTTTATTGAGAAAACAAACTCTAACGGCACTTCAATCGCCGTGAAAGTGCCTTTGCCGGGCCTTGATTCCAAGTGGAATTTTCCGCCCATGCCGTCTTCAGTGCGATATTTCAGATTGGCAAGGCCCATGCCTTTTTTTGCTTGCTTCACATCAAAGCCCACGCCGTTGTCTTCCAAAGAAATCACAAGGTTGTCATCCTGTTGCACAAATTGTAGATAAGCGGTTGTGGCATGTGAATGGTGAAAAACATTGTTGAGCAATTCTTGCACTATTCTGAACAAATAGACCTTGGCCAAATCGGTGGCTCCTGCAAAGTCCACATTATTGAACAGCTTGATTTTCAACTGTTTATCTATCGCCTGCATTTGGTAGATACGCTGTTCGACGGCAGGCAGGAAGCCCAATTTATGGAGGGAACTGGGCATGAGGTTGTGCGAGATTTCCCGTAGTTCTTGGTGTAGGTGCTCGGCCCCGCTGACGGCTTCGTTGATCAGGCCGTTGCCCTGCCCTTGCTTTTCGAGGTCGGCCCGGAGGGCTTCGAGTTTGACTTTGAGGGCGCTGAGGCCGCCGCCGAGTTCGTCGTGAAGTTCCATCGAAATGCGCCGCTGCTCGCCCTCTATGCCCATGACGAGGGCGTTCATGTTTTGCTGTTTTTGCTCCGCAAGGGCTTTCGACATCCGGTGCGTTTCGGCGTACATGAGTTTGAAACG
>JAHEAS010000035.1 GCA_024642645.1 Saprospirales bacterium
CATAACTTCCTGAATTTGAGCGATTTGTGCTCGGTAGGGCGTGATGATACCAATGGTGGATAAGCCTCCCACCGCCCCCCCAAGCGGAGGGGTGGTGGGAGGTTGGTTTTGGAAGAATTTGACCAATTGCGCCAACAACTCGGCTTCATGTCGATTGGTCTTGCGACTGGGGCTTTGGCTGTCTATAGGCGTATCAAGGAAGACAATGCGCTGCTGTTGCACCAGCCGCTGCCAATCGTGGGGGACATCAGCGGCTTGCAGAGACATTGCTGCCACCTGTTTTTGCGAAGCGGGTATCTCCTTCGGTAAAATTTTGAGTTTTCCTTCGTAGAAAAGCTCGCCGGGGAAACGCATGATGTCCTCGTGCATGCGGCCCTGGTGGCTGAGGAGGTCGAAGGCCCAGCGCCAGCCCTGCTCAGTGCAGCGCCGGAAGAGTCGCTCGAACAGTGAGTTGCGCAGGTTTTGCAGGCCAATGCCGAGCAGTTTTTCGTCTGTGACAGCGGAGGCTTCGGGGGGTTGCACCACTACGGCGGGCAGTTGCTTGTGGTCACCGATTAGCACGAACTGCTCAAACTGCGGCAGCAGTCCCGCCAGCACGGGTTCCAGTATTTGCGAAGCCTCATCAATGGCCACCCGCCGGAATTTTTTCAGCTTCAACAGTTCCTGGTTGTTGGAAAGCGAAGCCAGTGTGCTCACGAAAATGCGGTGGTTTTCCAGTACTTCCCTCAGTTCCTTGCGGGTGGTCACGCCATCGATTTTGCTCGTAAGTAATTGATTTTCAAACTGTTCGCTCGTGGAGTAGCGGCTGCCGATGCGCAGGTAAGCGGCCCTCACTTCAGGGCCGATGCTTTCGAGTGCTTCGCAAATTTCGTCCACGGCCCGGTTGGTGTAGGCCAGTAGCAGGAGGTTTTCGTCGGTGTTTTCAAAAATCCATTTGGCAAAATGCCTGAGCATCTGGCTCGTTTTGCCGGTGCCAGGCGGTCCCCAGAGCAGGAAATAGTCGGGGGCGAAGAGCATTTTTTTGAGGATGGTATCTTGTTCTTCGGTGAGGGGAGAACCTAGGTATGAGGTATGAGGTATGGGATATGTGTCGCTCGGCGGCAATTTGGGTGCTAAAATTCCAAGCAACAAATCCCGCTTTCGCTTGTCGGCACTCGCCCATCGGAACAGGCCCTGGTACATGCTCGTGAAGCCCATGTCCATCTGGTCGTGTTCAAGGTTCCAGCTTTCGAATTCGTTGAAAATCAACAGGTTGAACTGTTTGTATCGCAGCCGGACGGTCACTTCTTCGTTGGTGATGGCGAGGATGGTGACTTTGAAGATTTGCGTTTTTAAGACTTGAGGCATTAAACTTGAGACATTAGACGGGGCCTGCAAGTCTCCTGCACCTGGTCTATTGTCTAAAGTCTCTTGTCTATCATCTGATGGATAGAGCACGGCAATGTCCCCTACCCGGAAATTGGCGAGCGGGCTAGTGTCTGGTGTTTTTGTGAAGACGATAATCGGCTCCTCTTCAAAGGCCCGGTTTTCCTTGATGGTCAATGACTTGATGATGTCAAATCCGGCCTCTTTCTCCGCCACAGTATCAAGCCAGAGGGCGGCGAGGCCATTGGTTTTGTCCATGCCCTGCACGCCGGTTTTGGCCAGTTGGTGCTCCCTTGCAATGAGGCCGGTGAAGGCGTTGAAATAGCGCCGCTCCAGGTCGTTGAGGGCGTGGTAGGTTTTTTCAAACAAGCCGATGGATTGGGCGAGGTAGCCTCTAATATGTGGAAAACGGGCGGTCGTTGTTCGCTCCAACAGCAGTACTTGCCCTACTGAATCGCCCTGTACAGCGGCCAGCCGACGGTCAATGGATACAAGCAAATTGCGCACTTGCAACGCCTCGTTCTGCTCGGCTTTAACGGGCGGGGCATAGCGCAACTGGCTGGTTTCCAATCCACTGTACAGGATATAACTGGCTGGTTCCACCTCTTCGCCGAAGACAGAGCGAACCATCAAATCATACAGAAGTGTTTGGATAAAATGGCTGGCGCCGATGCCGTGGCGGTTGGGCATGAACGGCTTGCCGCTCTTGAGCTCGATGATGGCGCTGCGGTTTTCCTTTTTGTAAAAAACGTCGAGGCGGCCCTGCAAGCCGTGTTTTTCATCGTAAAAACTGGGTTCGAGGTAGCACTCCTTCGGCTCGATGTCGAACTTCCGCATCTCTGAACGCACCATCAGTTGCAGGGTGAGCCAGTGCCGCTGGGCTTTTTCGTAAACCTCCCGGATTTCGGCGTCGGTCAGCAGCGAGAAGGTCAGCGGGTTGGTTTTAAATATCTTCGGAAAGGTTTCCTTGAAAACCGCCTCGGGGTTGTGCATCAGCTCGTCGAGGAAGAAGTTGGCGATATTTCCCAGAATCATTGGCAGCGACTGTGCCACCGGTAGGAATTTTTGGAGCAAATAGACCACTGGTTCGGCGCCACTGCCTTGAAAGCAGTTGGCCACGGTGGACACATCCATGAGGTAGTCGGGCTCCACGACGATGGCACGGGGACGATAAATTGAATTACGAATTACGATTGACGACCTGCCCCCGTGGGGTTTAAGATTGGGGGGCTGTTGGGCTGTCGAAGTGCCGAAATCCTTACCTTCTACTATCTCAACATCAAGCAAACTTAGGGTGACTGGAAACCCGAAACAGTTCCTGATTTCCCGGATGGTGGGGCTGAATGGCTCGTTGCGCTCGGCGATATTGTACTGAATATGAATGAGTTGCGAAGGATTTTCCTCGTCTTTGGCGAGGAGCATGTCATTCGCCTCGTCGTCGTCGAGGGCGATGACACGGGCAGTTTTGCGGTATTCCTTCACCTGCACTTCGGTATAGGCATAGGGGATTTTTTTTGGTAAAATCGCCTGTACTTCCGCTGGCGGCGCTTCGCCAAATAGCCCTTGAATACTTTCTGAGACGGCCTTCAATCCAAGGGCGTACACGCCTTTTGCCTCCACTTCCGGCAAGGCTACACGGATTTTTTTGCGAAAAAAATGCACCCAATATTGTGTCTTTTTGTCCACCTGATGCCGGTGGCAGGCGTAGGCGATTCGGGCAAATAAGGTGGTAAAATGGATGCTGTCGGCCTTCGTGACTTCGAGGTAGAGCAGCTCCAGCAGGCGGGCGAGGGCATCGGCTTTGGCGGTGAACGTCCAGTCGGCATTGCCGTGGATTTTCTCAAGCTCCCGATAAAACAGTCGGGAGAGTTCCGTGGATTTGTGGTCTGTGTTGTTCAAAACGATGTGTCTGGAATGGGAATGCGCTGGGTGCGTTGCGAAGGCAAAAGTAGCAGAATAGCCTTTAAGGAAAGAAATAACTCAGTACAAGACATCATGGTAATAAAAATCAGAAAAAATTTTGAATAAAAAGAAAAATGACTAAATTTGTAGGACAAAAGTCCAGAAAAGATGAAAAAACAAAAAAGCACCGAAAAAGCAGTCTCCAAAAAACCACGAGCCTACAAAATGCCCGAAGAAGCACCCAACACTGCCAACCTAGTCAATGACATCGCTTACCAGCCAGCCTACATCGTGAGCGCCAGCCGCAGTGGGGTTAGCAGCCTGCGTTTCTTTGGCTTAGCAGACTTCACTGGGCTTAACCGGGAATGGCTCGCTACGGAATTCTTAGGACTTTCCCTCAAAACCTTGCAGCGCTATGCCCAGGAAGCCAAATCCCTTACACCGAGGGAAGGTGAAGCCATCCTAAAATTGGAGGCGCTTTACAAAAAAGGCATCGAAATTTTTGGGAACAGGGAGGAGTTCAACAGTTGGCTGGAGCAGCCTGCTTTTGGGTTAGGAGGGCAGGTTCCACTGGAGCTTATCAGTATGTCAACGGGCATAGACCTTGTCATGGATGAGCTTGTGCGTATTGAATTTGGCGCTACCGCATAAATATTGCCCTCTATGCTCGTTTACAGAATCGTTTTAGAAAAATGGTCACAATCGCTGACAGCCTCCGGTCAAGCGGCACGATGGAACAGTGGTGGCAGATATGTGCTCTACACCGCTGGGGTGAGGTCGTTGGCTTGCCTCGAAAACGTGGTTCACCGTAATAGTCGGGGACTGAACCAGTTGTTCAAAACAATGGTAATTGAGGTACAAGATGATATTTCAATCGAAAAAATAAAGGTGGAAGACCTACCGGAGGGTTGGTACGAGTTTGAGTCTTACCACATCACGCAGCAATTGGGCGATGCGTGGTTGGATGGGATGAAAACTGCCGTGCTGGCGGTGCCTTCTGCTATTATTTCAGAAGAGCAGAATTTTTTATTCAATTTACAACATCCTGATTTTCAAAAGATTAAACTGCTGAGAATCGTAGATTTTGTTTTTGACCCAAGAATAAAAACGGTGTAATACATTGGCCGAAGGCCAATAAAAAAGCCGCCCTCCCGAGTACGGGAAGGCGGCTTTCCTTTTTTAAGGAATCAGGCTATTCCGATTAAAAGATGTAACGGATGCCCAATTGTGCCTGCCAAACGCTGTTGAGCGAAATGTCCTTGGCCAATGCCTCAGTTGGGAACACGCCGCTTGATGGTGCGAAAGTGTAAACTGGCTGATTGGTTGCTGCGTCAACTTTTGAGAACTTGAGCGGGGCGTTGTTCTTTGCGAAGTCGCCTACTCCCCATTTGTTGTTCAACAAGTTACCGAAGTTGTAGAAGTCGGCCCTCAACTGGATGGTATGCCTGCGCTCGCTCACTTTCACGAAGAACTCCTGCTGTATGGAAACGTCGAAGGTGCTGAGCCAAGGAAGCAATGCGCCGTTGCGCTCAGCGTACTTGCCTTTGCGGGAGCTGAGGTAATCGTTGTTTTCAACGAAGGCCATGAAAGCCTGACGCTGCTCGTCGGCAGTAGTTGTTACGTTGCCGTTTGAATCTTTGATGTCGTCGAAGAGGAGTTCATTGCCGTCGTTTGGCACATAAATCAGGTCGTTGCTTGTGAGTTGGTCACCGTTCACGTCGCCGTTCACTGTGAAGGAGTAGCGCCCTTGATTGCTGCTCTGCATGAATACGGAGAAGGTAGTGGCGGCATGGTCGAGGTACTCCAGGCGGTAGGACAAGGCGCCGATAACACGGTGGCGCTGGTCAAAATCGGAGAAGGCCAAATCAGGGCGGTTGTTACCATTCACGCTGCGGTTGTCTCTCCATGAGGAAAAGGCGATGGAACCAGCCGTCATCAAGTCCTCAGACTCGCTGAAGTTGTAAGCCAACATGGCGTAGAAGCCTTTTTTGAATTGGCGCTCCAGCTTGGCAGTAAGGCTATAGGTATAGCCTTTTTTTGTGTTCACAAGCACGATGGCGTCTGTGATTTTATCGTTGACGCGCAATGCGTTGTTGGCTGCACTGCCGCTAAGGCCTAGGCCGGCGTAGGTTGGGCGATTATCAGCACCTGTGTAGCTACCCTTTGAAGGCTCCAAGTTGGAGTTGATGTAGCTGACGTTGTTGATGTTTTTATTGAAGATGCCTTCAATCGAACCAACGAAGTCATGTGGTAAAGCGAAGTCAAGGGCTAGGTTAGTACGCCACAGCTGGGGAAATTTGAAGTTTGGATCGGTAACAGCGACGTTAAAAGACGAAGGTGTAGTCGCATTGTCAGGAATATAAGCCTTCACGTCTGGGTTGAAGGGGTAGTCGTAAGTGTTGTCAATCCTGTTTGAACCCGTCAAAATACCATTGTTGCCCACTTGGTTGGAAATCCAAACAAAGGCTGGGCGGCCAGAAAAGAGGCCAGTTCCACCACGAAGTTGTAGGCTGCGGTCGCCTTTGATGTCGTAGTTGAAACCGATGCGGGGTGAAAACAATGGGGTCGTTTTTGGCAGTTCGTCGGTGCGGTACTTCACGGATTTGCCATCTTGATTGATGAAGTTCATGGTGTCGAGGGCCGGATTGTAAAGGGCTGTTTCACCATAAATCGGAACATCAACACGGAGGCCGACTGTCAACTTCAACTTGTTGTCCATCATCGCTATTTCGTCCTGGATGTAGGCGCCTGGTTGGGCAACCTTGGTGGTAGCCGTTGGCAACGCACTACCTGGCAGAGCGGAGTAGGTGAGCTGGTAGCGGCGCAGTTCTACGGAGTCCAAGCCGTTTGCGTCATCGTAAAAATCCTGAAGAGAATTGTAAACGAACTGGCCGTAGTAGGTTGGCGTGAAGGTGTTGTCAAACTTGAAGTATTCGAAGTTGACGCCTGCGGTAAAGGTGTGCGCACCACTGTACATGGTCACGTTGTCCTGAAACTGCCAGGTATCGGTGTTCAGGATGTTGTTTGGCGTGAAGGGTTCGTAGCCGAAGTTGGTATAGTTGCGGCCATCTTTCAGGATGTCAACGAGTGGAAATATGCCTCCGCCGCTGCTCCGGTAGTCGCGGTTGGCGGTAAAGCCAAACTGGATGTTGTTGGAGAACTTGGTGCCGAACATGGAGTTCAGTTCCACGATGCCAGAGTAGATGTCGTTGTTGATGATGTAGTTTGAGTTCGAGAAGTTCAAGGCAAAGCCGTTGTCCCTTCTGTTCGAGAAAGAGCCACTATTGCTCGTAAGTACGTCCCTTGACGACTTCAAGTAGTTGAAGCGGAAGCTCAGGCGGTTGGAATTGTTAATATTGTAATCCACCTTAGCGAGAATCTTGTCGCTCTTGGTATTCAGCAAATAGTTTTCGTATTCACCTGGGTTGTAGTTGTACTTGCTGATGAGGAAATCCTTCAACTGGTCGAGGTCGGAAGCTTCCACGATGGACACGTTGTCACCCGTAAGGCCGGGCCTGTTAGCAACGAATGGCGTGGCTGGGTCGTCGCGGCGCTCAATCTCACCGTTTACGAAGAAGAACAACTTGTTCTGAATAATCGGCCCACCCAAGCGGAAACCTGTCTGTTTGATGTTAAAGTTTGACTTGCTGATTTCTGTGTCATTGGCCTTGTCGCCAGCAAGTGACTCGCTGCGGGTATTGTAAAAAACGGAACCTTCCAGTTGGTTTGTACCGGAGCGGGTCACAGCATTGATGCCAGCACCGGTGAAGCCACCTTGGCGCACGTCGTAGGGTGCTAGGTTGATTTGGATTTCGTCAATGGCGTCCAAAGAAATTGGCGAAGAGTTGGTCTGGCCAGCGGGTGCCGATGCGAGACCAAAACTGTTGTTGAAGATAGAGCCATCGAGTGTCAAGTTGTTGAAGCGGCTGTCCTGTCCAGCGAAGGAAATACCGCTGCCAGTAGTAGCAGCTACGTTGGAAGAGCGGCTTTGAGGCGTCAGTCGCACGAAGTCGTTGAGGCTGCGGCTGAGGGTCGGCAGGGCGTTGATGGCCTCCTTCTTGATGTTGGTGGCGGCCCCGGTACGCTCAGAGTTCAGTATTTCACTTTCAGCGGCGGTAACCACTACCTCGCCAAGCGTGGTAGCGGATTCCAGTAGCTTTACGTCAATGCGGTAGTTCTGGCCCAAGCTGAGGTCCACATTGTCCAATGCGAAGGTCTCAAAGCCAGTGAAGCTTACCTCGATATGGTACGGGCCGCCAATACGCACTGCAGGTAGGTTGAAGCGGCCGTCGTCGCGAGTAGAGGTGCCATAAAAAGTACCAGAAGGTTGGTGTAGAGCTGTTACATTGGCGCCAGGGAGTGGCTGGCCATTGCCATCCAATACTTGGCCAAGGAAGCTGGAGCTTTGTGCAATGCCCACCGTCGAGCATAATGCAAAGCAAAAGAAAACGACCATGAACCTAATGGCCTTAAACTGTGTGAAGTTGCTTTTCATACAAAATGATTTAGATTAGTAAATAACTGAAAGGGCTGCGTGCCCACATTGAACACTTGCTTGTTTGGAATAAAAGAAATGGCGGTAAAATAAGTGGTGATTAGCAGAGCGCTGGGAAGGGGTTGTGGAACCCCGCTAACACAAACAGAAAAGGGATTTTTGGCGGTAAGGTATATAGTGTTTGATTCATAAAGCCTTCGGTTTTAAATGTCAGCCATATTTAGAATGGCAGAAAACCATTCTTCGGTTTATCGTGCCGCAAAGGTAATCAGGATGCCCAATGCCACAAATTAAAAGGCATTAACTGCTTCTTAATTCTGTGTAAATAACTTGCCCATGCTGCTATTTTAGCCTTCTTCAAATCTTGCGCTCAATCTATTTTGGAAAAGCGGGCACGTAGGCTTACTTTTGCCCCGTTCAATCAAAACAATTCATCAAAAAATACCATCATGTCAGACCATATTGAAAATGAAGGCAAAAAAGGCAGGTTTATGATGTGGTTCATCATCTACTTCGTGCTCTTCATGGCACTTATGATTTACCTCTACCGCTACAATCTCCACTTGGAGTTTTAGTCGGCAGCTTGCCCCTTTGGGGGTTCGACGAGGTGCAGTCAAATAGCATTTGTTTGGCCTGTACCCTGCAAAAAAACAAAAGAGAGTTGGTGTTCACTACGAATACCAACTCTCTTTTGTTTTTTTGCGAAAGCTTGCTAATAGACTGCCAACTGCCCCCTCTCAAACCCCAAAGGGGCAAGCTGCCGACTTTATTCCTCGCTCTTAAACCGAAACTTCACCAAAGGGTGGGCCTCCTGCGCCATCTTTAGCGCCCAAGCGCTTTCGGCCAGAAAGACGAGTTGGCCGTCCTTGTCCTTGGCCAAATCCTTTGAGCGACGAGAGCAAAACTCTTGAAAAGCTTTGTCGTCGCCACATTTTACCCAACAAGCTTTATAAAGATTGACGGGCTCATAGGAACACGAAGCACCGTATTCATGCTTTAAGCGGTATTGAATCACCTCAAATTGAAGCGCACCTACCGTGCCGATGATCTTCCGGCCATTTATCTCTTTCGTAAAAAGCTGGGCCACGCCCTCATCCATGAGCTGGTCGAGGCCCTTGGCGAGCTGCTTCGACTTCAGCGGGTCGGCATTCTCCACGTAGCGAAACTGCTCCGGCGAGAAGCTGGGGATGCCCTTGAAGTGCAGCACTTCGCCCTCAGTCAGTGTGTCTCCGATTTTGAAGTTGCCGCTGTCATAGAGACCCACCACGTCGCCGGGGTAGGCGTCGTCAATTACCTCCTTTTTGGAGGCCATAAAACTGGTCGGGTTGGCGAAGCGCATCTGTTTACCATTGCGGACGTGCAGGTAGTTCGTGTTGCGTTCGAACTTGCCGGAGCAGATGCGCAAAAACGCAATCCGGTCACGATGCCTTGGGTCAATATTTGCGTGGATTTTGAACACAAAACCGCTGAATTTATCCTCGGTGGGCAGTACTTGACGCTCCTCCGTCTCCCGTGGCAGTGGTGTCGGGGCGATGTCGGTGAAACATTCCAGCATTTCCCGCACACCAAAGTTGTTGACGGCTGAGCCGAAAAATACGGGTGAAAGTTCGCCACGCTGGTAAGCTTTTACATCAAATTCGGGGTACACTTCCTCCACCATGTGCACCTCCTCTCGAAGCGTGTTCGCCGCCCGCTCTCCGATATGCTTTTCGAGCAGCGGGTCGGCCAGGTCATTGATTTCGATGATATCCTCCTCCACTTGTTTTCCGTGTGGGCGGAAGAGCACGAGGTTCTTTTCGTACATGCTGTAAACGCCCTTGAAGGTGCCGCCCATGCCCACTGGCCAACTGAGCGGACAGACCCGCAGCCCCAGTTTTTGCTCCACTTCGTCGAGCAAGTCAATGGCATCCTTGCCCTCCCGGTCGAGTTTGTTGATGAAAACAATGATGGGCGTGTTGCGCATCCGGCAGACGCCGACGAGCTTTTCGGTCTGGGTCTCCACACCTTTAGCCACGTCAATGACCACAATGGCGCTGTCCACGGCAGTGAGTGTTCTGTAAGTGTCTTCCGCAAAGTCTTGGTGGCCGGGCGTATCCAATATGTTGATTTTCAAGTCTTTGTACTCAAACGCCATGACCGAGGTAGCCACGGAGATACCCCGCTGCTTCTCGATTTCCATGAAGTCGGAGACAGTAGTCTTCTTGATTTTGTTGGACTTCACTGCCCCGGCAGTCTGGATGGCTCCTCCAAAAAGCAGCAGCTTTTCCGTGAGGGTGGTCTTTCCGGCATCGGGGTGGGAGATGATGCCGAAGGTTTTTCGCCGTGCGATTTCTTGTTTTAAACTCATTTTCTATTAAAATTTCGGGGCGCAAAGGTAAGAGATGGATGGGAAGAAATGCTAGTTAAGCTGTTTTTGCAACTGGGAGGCTGATTTTACCTAGCACAATGTTAATCGCTGCCTCGACTGTTTGGCAATATGAGGTCAGCGGGTTGAGTCTTGGTGGCCACTGCCGGCAATGCCGTGTTCCCTGCAAACTTCCTTATCGTCTTTCTATTTCAGGTAGTTTGTTGTTTGAATTTCGTAAGATTCCCTTTGAAATAAGTTAGCAAAAAGCTGGCAGTCAACGTTCCTTTGCACTTGATTATTTATAATAAACTCAAGTGCATGGATTCATTGGACAAAATCAAAAAAGCAATTCTGTTACCATCTCTTTTGCTGTTTGCTCATTTAGGCATTTCACAATCTGTTGACAGCGTTAAAGTGATTAGCCATATGGGAGGTGCAGTCACCGTGACCAACAACGGTATTTCCCTTTTGCCTAACCTTACCTTGGGGAAACCTGCGGTATTATTCAACATGAATGTGGGCGGAAAAAAAATCAGTTTTGAACCAGAAATGCGGTTCGCATTAGAAGGCAAGCCTTGGTCGTTCATCTTCTGGGGGCGTTATAAAATGGTGAATACCAGCAAGTTCAAGATGGGCATTGGAGCACACCCAGCCCTTATTTTTAAGGAACGGACATATGATGTGGGCAATGTGCAGAAAACCGTGATGGTGACCTACCGTTTCTTGGCTGGAGAGCTGACGCCGACCTATTATGTCAATAATAACACGAGCTTCGGGGTTTATTATTTGTCTTCCTACGGAATGGACGAGGGTGCGAAATACACCCATTTTTTTGCGCTTAGAGGCAATTTTTCAAACATCAAACTCTTCAAAGATTTCCGATTCAGGGTCGCACCACAGTGCTACTATTTGAAAATAGACAGTCGGGACGGGCTCTATACATCTTCGGTTTTTACATTGGAAAAACAAGGACTCCCACTGGCAATTTCTTCTATCGTCAGTAAAAAAATTAAATCCGACATTGCGGGAGATGATTGGGTTTGGAACGTGAGCTTGGTTTACTCTTTTTACAAAGAATATGTTGAGCACAAATAATTGACTTTATTTGATTTTCACAATTTTGACAGCATGAACAATATAGAATCCTTAGAAGAATTTTATAAGCGGAAAGCTATTTGGGTACCTGAAAACCTTCGCAACGAAATCGGGCATTTTAATGTGTTTCGGCATGAGCAAGTGGAGCCTGGCAAAAGCAAACCGCTCCCCTACCGTAGGCGGGATTTCTATAAAATCATGCTGGTCATCGGGAATATTGAAATGCAATATGCCGATAAAGTGATCACGGTCGAAAAGCAGGCATTGTTTTTTTCCAACCCGCTAATTCCATACAAGTGCGCTAACCTGGAAAACATTCAGGAGGGCGTTTACTGCATTTTCAATCACCATTTCTTCCACCAGTTTGGCGATTTAAGACAGTACTCAGTCTTCCAGCCTACGGGTGAGCATGTGTTCGAACTGACGGATGAACAGGTAGTCCTCATACAGCCCATCTACGAACGGATGTTCGAAGAAATCAACTCCGATTACATCCACAAGTACGACGTGCTGCGAAACCTCGTGTTCGAGCTGCTGCATTTTGTGATGAAAATGCAGCCGTCCTCCAATTTCGACAAACAACAGGTGAACGCCTCGCAGCGCATTTCGAAATTGTTCATGGAGTTGTTGGAGCGGCAGTTCCCCATCGAGGAGAGTCACCCACGGGTGGGCATACGCTCGCCCTCCGATTTTGCGCAGCAACTGAACGTCCACGTTAACCACCTGAACCGGGCCGTGAAGGAAACAACGGGGAAAACAACTTCCACCCTAATTTCCGAGCGCATTTTGCAGGAGGCAAAAATATTACTGAAACACAGCCAATGGAACGTGTCGGAAATCGCCTACGCCTTGGGTTTTACAGAGGTGACGCATTTCAATAATTTCTTTAAAAAGCATGCAGAAATGAGTCCTTTGAAATTCAGAAACAATAAATTTTAATAAACACGGAGGCACAGAGATACAGGGTGCCACTAATCTAACTTGTGTTTCTCTTTGTCTCTGCGCCTCCGAGTTAAATAAATTCCATCTCAATATGAAAAAGCGAAAACTAGGCAGCCTTGAAGTCTCTGAAATCGGCCTCGGCTGCATGGGCATGACCTTCAGCTACGCCCCATTTCCCGACAAAAAAGACAGCATCGCCGTCATCCATGCCGCCGT
>JAHEAS010000580.1 GCA_024642645.1 Saprospirales bacterium
CAAAAAGACCTGGGGCGGACTCGTCGGCATCTGGGACGTGCCCGGCCTGATGGATGGCGGCGGCATCACGGCACCCCGTGGCGGCTTCTTCAACGTCAACGGCGAATGGGACGTGGAAAACAAGGGCGTCGCTCCTGACATTGAAGTGGAAATGACTCCGAAACTGGTAAACGGGGGCCACGACCCGCAACTGGAAGAAGGCGTGAAACAGGCGATGGAATTGCTGAAAACACAGGAAGTGAAGCTGCTGCCACAACCGGCTGACCCAGTGAAGGTGCGACGGCCGAAAGGGTAGGGGAATTGGAAAATTAGGAATTAGGAAACATGAGTCATCCCGAATTTTTTATGTGCTATTTTTCTTCTAAAAGGTTTAGAAACAGTCATTTGGGTTGCCCCAGCGGGGCAACATATTTGTAGCATAATCAACAAAATCAGCGTTCAGCCCCTTTAGGGGCGCAATGTTTCGCCCCTAAAGGAGCTGAACGAATGGTTTTGCAACGATTCTACAAACATTGCGCCCCTAAAGGGGCTAGAAATTCGGGATGACTCATGTTTTTTTGTGCCAAGTTGATAAATGGTTCGCTGCCTTCTTCCATGAAATACTCATTTGCAACATGATAACCCTATTCAAAAAGCGGCATAAATAGCTGTATTTCCGAAACTGCCATCAGCTAAAACCTTTGTCATGAAAAAACAAATGAAAACGAACTTTCTATTCACAGTTACAAGCTGTGTGTTGTTCAGTATTGCCATGCTTGCTGGCAGTTTTACCAATAGCCAAGCAGCCATGCTGCCAAACCCACTTGTTAAAAACAAGGACATAGCCATACCAGTCACAGAACTCCAAAGCCTGCCTTTCACTTTTTACCTGTCCCTCGTCAGTTGCTTCACCAACGGCGGTAGCCTGAGCGTGGATTTTTCCAATCCAGCCATGCACTCCATTTTTTGGGAAGAAGACCTAGCTTCGGTTAGCCATAATTAACAGCAAAGTTGATTCACCAAAAGCTTCTATTGTTTCTATTCATTCAACTTATACCATCATGAAAACCAGCTTCATTTTTAATAGTCTTGCGCTAGTATGCGCCACTTTCTTGTTCACCAGTTGTTCCGCCTATCAAAAAGCGCAATGGGCCGCCGGAATGGATACTATTGCCAATGAAACCATTATGGATTGCCAGCACGAATATTCCCTATATTCTAACGATATGAATGCACCCAATTATAGTGGTCCAATATCGGTAAGGATTCCTTTTCCGATGGGTTCGGGACATAATCCGGTTTGCCACAAATGCAATGGGTTTAAGCAGATTGAGTATCGAAGAAATGCAGAAGGTATGGTGGATTTAATGGCAGGGCATTAATTGTTTTGCCTTTACGGCCGAATAATTTGGAGCGAATTAAACTATATTGTTTAAAGAAAAAATTAATGGCTGGGCATTCCAATCTCGTTGAGATGCCCAGCCATTTCTTGTTTATTTCAATAATAATTGTAGCTTTCAGCTCAGTTTTTATTGAAATAACATCAAAATGAAAATTAAACTTCCGCTATTCGCAGCTGCCATGTTTTGCTTCCTGCTTGCAAATCAAATGTTTGCACAGAGCAGTATTCTCGGTTACCAAACTGCTGCCACGAACCAAAGCCACCGCCAACCCATCCGGGAGGTAGCCCTCACTGGTACTGGCTACGAACTGGGCTTGCAGCATGGCCAATTTTTCAAAAAAGAAATCGGCGAACTAATCACCAAATTCAAGGAAAAAACGGCCCGTGCACTCAACAAGGATATTAGTGAGGTAATGGCCGATTTTTATCAAAAGACAAATTTCGACGAAGCAATAAAGCAATGGACGCCAGAACTCTATGAAGAAGTCAGGGGCATCGCCGAAGGCGCCGGGCAATCGTTTAACGATATCATGGTGTTCAACCTGTTGGATGAATTCTGGGTCTATCAGGACAATCTAAAGAACCACCACTGCAGCAGCATGGGTGTGCCGGCCAGCGACGGTAACCCCGGCTATATCGCCCAGAACATGGACATTGAAGCCTATACCGACGGCTACCAAATACTGCTGCGCATCGCCCGGAACGGCGACCGACCCGAACAGCTTATCCTGACGCACCCTGGCTGTATCGCCCTTACGGGCATGAACGAGGCGGGCATAGGCGCCTGCATGAACACGCTGATGCAGTTGAAAGCCAATACGACGGGGCTGCCAGTGGCATTCATCGTGCGGCGCATCACCAGCTCCACCGACAAGGACGACCTATTAGATTTTATCCAAAACGTGCCACATGCCTCTGGCCAGAACTATATTATCGGCATCAAAGGCGAGGTCTATGATTTTGAGGCTTCCGCCAACAAGGTTGTCCGTTTTGACCCAAAAAACGAGAACGGCACAGTGTACCACACCAATCACCCGCTGGTGAACGACGACGTGAAGGAGTGGTTCAAAAAATTTGACCCAACCCTAAAGGAGGAAGAGAAGCCTGTAAACTCAAACAGTTTTGCCCGATTGGCAGCGGTCCAGCGGAGGGTCGTTCCAAGCGGCAACATTGGTGAATCTGCCATCATGGAAGCATTGCGCTCCAAGGACGATGCAAATAATCCCGTCTGCAGAGCCGCAAATGCTTGGGGACTGACCTTCGGCTCAGTTATCATGACTTTGACGGAAAAGCCCTTTTTATGACACCTTAAAGCTGATAATTAACATCAAATTCAACGACAATGAATCTTTTTATCAAAAATCGCTATCATTTCCTACTCCTTCTCGTTTTTCTACTTGCTGGTGTCGCTTGCAATCAAAGCCCAAGCGACCAGTCGAAGGAAGCGAGTAATCCCGTTGCCCCTGCCACGACAGCCACTACAACGCCACAGACTATGGAGCAAACCAGTGACGGCAAATGGGTCATCATGGACGGCCAAAAAACGGCGCTCTATGATGTGTTCATTTACGACAACGGTCCCGATTATGAGTCAGACGGTCTGATACGGGTGGTGAAAAACGGTAAAATCGGCTATGCCGACGCTAAAACCTATGCCATCGTCATCGAGCCGCAGTTCGATTGCGCCTTTCCTTTTGAAAACGGCAAAGCCAAGGTCAGCAACCAGTGTAAAACCGTCAAAGATGGCGAGTACAGCACTTGGGAGAGCGACGCATGGCAGTATGTGGATAAACAGGGGAAGTTTTAAGTTAATTCAATTTGCGGATGCTGGTTGATGGAGTTTATGAGGTTAATAAGGGTTGATTTTACCCCCAAGCTGCTAAATATCAACCCTTATCAACCAACATCCG
>JAHEAS010000036.1 GCA_024642645.1 Saprospirales bacterium
GTTCGGTAACCGACCTAGTCAGCAATATCCATAAACGGGGGCGAGAGATTGAGAAAAATATTCGACCCGATTACCTGCAATCCTTGCAGGAAGCCTATTTCAGTTTTTTCAAATCAGACAAAGACCTTCCAATTCTTATCATTGATGTGACTGAGATAGATTTCAGCGCTGACCAGTCGGCTTATGAAAAAATCGTGGGATTGATGAAACGCTCCTATTCGAAGGGGATTCATCGGGCGGCGATTACTTGATTTTAAGAGGCTGCATCTTTTAACCAGTATGCACTGCCTCTGCAATTTCCTTTACAAGGTTGGGGTTCTTTTCAATGGCATTTCCCACCACAATCACATCGGCGCCAGCCCGCACGTTGGCAGCTGCTAGCTCCGGTGTCCGAATACCTCCACCTACTATCAACGGAATGGTAATCGCCCCGCTCACTGACTCAATGATATGTTCCGGTACTGGCGTTTGTGCACCGCTTCCAGCGTCCATGTACAACAGTCGAAGACCGAGCATTTCGCCAGCCATTGCCGTGCATACAGCAATATCGTCCTTGTGTGTGGGTATTGGGCGAGTGTTGCTCATGTAAAGTACGGATGTTGGAGCGCCACCATCCATGAGCATATAACCGGTGGGCATGATTTCGAGCGGACTGAGTTTGAGGTAGGGCGCCGCAATGACGTGGTTACCAATCAGTAGGTCAGGGTTGCGCCCTGAAATGAGCGATAGGAACAAAATGGCATCGGCCTTCCAACTGAGCTGGAGCGAGCTGCCCGGAAAAAGAACCATGGGGATGTGGCAGCGTTCTTTAATGGTCAATAGGCATTGGTCTAGGGCGTTGTTGACGATGAGGCTACCACCGATGAAAAAGTAGTCCACTTTGGCTTCCACGGCGAGTTCGAGCACCCGGTCCATGTTGCCGAGCCGAACTTTGTCGGGGTCAATAAGTACAACGAATTTCTTCTGGCCATCGGCCTTGGCTTGTTGAAGTGAAGTTAGGATGTTGGGCATAGTTGGTAAACAGTGAGTACGGGCAAAGATAAGGCAGTATTCAATTTGCCAAACGAACGCACGATTTAGTTGCATTCCAATTTATTCCCAACGAACAATTCACAGTATTCCAATAGTAAAATCTTCATGCCGCCATTGCCTTTTCCACCACTTTTTTGGACAATTTTTCGGGAATACTCAGCTGATTTTGAAGTGTATCGAGTGTAAACTTCAAGGCATCTTTTACTGGCGTGATACGATATCCAAGTTGCATTTGTGCTTTCAGGCACGATATGGGACAATCCATAGTGAATTTTTTTGCACCAAATCTGGTGACGAAAGGTTTGCTCCCAATCAATTTAGACCGCCATTCTTCCTCCCATCCCAGGAACCACATCACTGGATATGGGATTTTGCGAAGCTTGAAATGTCGCCCAGTCAGTGCCTCAACGTGGTCAAAAAGTTGGTCGTAATCGAGGTTTTCACCACCCAGTATGTAGCCTTCTCCATTCCCCCCCCTTTCCATTGCTTTCACCATCCCATTCACCACATCATGGACAAATGCATAGTTGGCCACAGTTTTTCCATCGCCAGGTATAATACGCCAAGTGCCGTTCAACATCCCTTCAAATATTCCGGTGATGCTGTTGCCATCGCTCTTGATGCCGGGTCCAAACACCCTTGACAAGTAAACAAAAACTACTTCAAGACCATATTCAAGGTATTTCTTGCTTATAGCAACTTGGTTGTATTTGGAGACTTCGTAAGGGTCGGTAAGCTTTTCGCCATTTTCGACAGTTTCGTCCAACATTTTGCCAGCTTCCGGCAGCCCAAAAGCACCACAAGAGGAAACCACCACCACCTTCTTTATGCCTTTTCTAAGGCAATTTTTGAGAAGCGTGTCTGTACCAATAACATTGACCTCATGAAAAATATTGGGGTTTTTCGCCCAAAGCCCCACAACGGAGGCTAGGTGAAAAACGGTGTCACAACCTTCAAGCGCTGGCGCTAAAGATGCTTCATCTTGGATATTGCCGGTAAAAATATTCAGTGGCAGGTTTGCCAATATATTCGGTGCGGTATCTTTTAACAAAAAAGCGTTTACTTGTATCCCTTTGTCTAAAAGCGCTTGTGCCAAATGAATACCGATATAACCGTTCGCACCAGTAATAAGTGATTTCATGATAGTTAGAATTTAGACCGTGTTCGGAATTTGGGTTTCGAGTGAAAAATTGTTGATTTTTTGATGAGATGAGGCGGGAAATTGGGAGCATAGCCTAGCTACGTGACCAATTTTTCAACGAAATATCATCTAAAAAGGAGCTGTTTTTCGCCGGAAGCTAAATTCCGAACACGGTCTAAAAGCAATAAAATGAATTTCAATTAGCTTTGAATCGGGCTAGTTGAGCAACAGTGGCTGGGGTCAATACTCCAGCTCTTGGAGCTTTTTTTCTCGATATACAGCCTTCAATAGCTCATGGCGCTTTTTCACGGAAGGCTTAGTGTGCTGCCTCCTGTCCATGAGCGCTTTTCGCACACCAACATCCCGGTATTTTCTCCGATAGCGCCGAATGGCTTTATCTATAGATTCTCCACTTTTTACATTTACAATTATCATAGCGCTTAGTTTTTTAGGCTAAAAAATAGGGCAAGACTTCGCTTGTTTTAATTGAGGTACACAACTTTCGCATTGAGGTTGTGGCTTTTTACGATATCTTCTACGAATGACTTGTGTCCTTTTGGGGCCAGCAGGAAAAGCTTTCCCCCATTCATATTGGCCAAAGTGTTGAGCAGTTTCCATTTTGAGACTCGCCGACGGATGTTGTCCACCTTGAGGGCGATTTCAATATAATACTTGCCCCCCGTTGTCTTTCCGGTGATGTCCGGGATATAAGGTGCGTCTTCTTCTGCTTTGGTAAATTGGGCAGGCGTTTCATAACCTTCCGTATTTGCTTTGATACCGTATAAGCCTTTGCTTTTCGCCCAATTGAGCGCCCGTTCGAAATACATTTCTTTACTCATTATCAATCAATTTTAAGTTTTACAAAATAATACCTTAAGCCGATATATTTTATCCGCCCTTGGTAAAGGTTGAATTGGCGAAGGAGTATAATAACTTAGGGTGCCCCAGCGAGCCTGCCAACAGGAAACCATGGTATGGGTTTGTCAAAAAAAAACTTGACAGAAGCATAGCGGGCGATAAAATGGTGGGTTAAAATCACCATTTTTGTATTCGAAGCGCGTCCCTTGTTCAATCCCTACATTCCTCCATATTGAGGTGACTTTAGAAGAAAATTTTGGAGACAATCCGTGGCAAATGGACGATAAGATATTGAAAATCAATGCATTCCAAAATTTTCGCACATAAATATGAACACAGAGGCGGGCTCAAAAGTTCAATCTAAAGGGTGGTTCGCACCTTCAATGCTGACAGTCGGGGGGTATGATTTGTTGGAGGAATAATCCGAATTTACGTACATTCAGCCCCTGCTTGCCGCACCTCCAAAGAACCAAAACATACATAACCAACCTCGCCACCTTGGACAACTCGTCGACCACCTGTTTCGCTTTCCGTAGTGGGGCGCCTTCTATCCTTCCTTCATAAATCCATCATTGACGGTTCGGTTTTCTTACGATAAGACATAGCCCATTTTTTAATCTATTCAACATAACGGCCATTATGACCAAAAAGGTCACGTCCGGCTATGTGTCTACACGCAAAGCACAACACGATGGAAATCAAGCGGAAATGCAAAACGCTGAAAACAGCTGAAAAAGTTACGTATTTGCATAACTTTAAAACTGGTACTACTTTTCATCCCCTCCCTTCAAATAATTGAGCCGATTTCGCTCCGACTTTTGCCCAGGCACAGTGTCCAGCCAATTGCGGGTTTCGTCCACGAGGTTGGTGATGCGCTCGATATGCCATTCGAGGTTTTTCTTCGAAAACTCCTCTTCCTTGAGCCGCTGGAACTCCTTGATGAGGTACACCTGGAAGGAGGGGCTGAGCCAGTAGCAAAAATTCAAGGCGATGTCTTTGTGGGCATAGGTGCCCCCGCCATAGCGCCCCGATTTTGATACAAGACCTATAGCACCTGTTTGACTTATCCATGTTTGCGGCGTCAAAATGTTCCGGTTTTGGAGGTATTTTTCTCTAAAGGTTACCATTTGGTCACGTTTAAAATCAGGGTTATGGAGTTCTTCCCAAGTCTCCAAAAATTCGAGGGTCGAGCGGTTTTTCAACCATGACATTATTAGAAAACGGGCTTCTTTGTCCGATTTCTTCGCTATGTCAGTCAAGGAAATATAGTCGGTATCCTTGACCTGCTCGATGGTGATGGTCAGCCCTTGTACGTTGAGTTTTTGCTTTGACATTGGATGGTGGTTTTGCTTGCGCAAGGTTAGGGGTTTGATGGGAAAAAGAAAAGTGGCTAATGAAAATGCCAAAGGGTTAGATAAAAATGCTAAAAAATTCAGATAAAGTCTTGGTTGAAAAATATTGTGTCAATCACCCTCCCTTTGTGTTAGTGATTGACACAATTACCTCTGGAAAGGAAAAGGGGATTTTAAAGAAGTTATCGAAAGAATAGAAAATCGTGAGGGTCAAGACAAGCATTCACCTTGGTCAAAGGTAAGGCAGCCACTTCCCACACCAAAATCCAGGAAATAATCTGCCAAACACAAAACTATCTCACAAAAATCAAAACCAACCCTCAATCCTCATCCTCCGCGATCATCACCCAAGCCGCCCGTCTCGGCGCCGGCATCTCCGTCCCCTTCAGCGCCTTCCACAGCACCTCGTTGAAGAGGCGGTCCGGCACGGCGTCCACCTTCGCCAGGTTGAAGGTCTCGCTGATGCGGCTCAGTTCGTTCACTGCCACGTTCCGCTCCTCGAGGTCCACCTGTGCGGGCAGCGCCTTGACGGGCGCAAAATCCGGCGTGGCCGTGAAGCAGCGCCACATCGGCGTGGCGGCAGCATCGTACTGGCTCATTGGCGGCAGCCCCAAAATCAGCTCCATCGTGCGCAGCATGGAAGCGGTCGAGTACATCGTGTGGTCCACGAAATTCCGACGGGTGTACGGGCTGACGACGTAGGCCGTGCTGCGGTGGGCATCCACGTGGTCGGCGCCGTTTTGGGCATCGTCTTCAAGGATGAAAATAGCGCTCTCCTTCCAGATTTTTGAATGGGAAATATGCTCCACCAGCCTACCCACGGCAAGGTCGTTGTCGGCCACGGCAGCGTAGGGCGAGTAGGCGCCCTTGTGCAGCCCGCTGGTATGGTCATTTCCGAAGCGGATGCTGTTGAACTGCGCTACTTGGTTGATATTCAGCAAACTGTCAAAGTCCCGCTGCCAGTCCGCCTGCCGCTTGATGTCCTGATAGTCCATGTCCCAGGCCGAGTAGCCGGGGCAAAAATGGCCAGCGATGGTCGGGTAATTTGGCTTGCTGTCGTCGGCAAACTCGCCGTAGGTGCGGTAGCTCACGCCCGCCCGTTTGCAGGCGTCCCAGATATAGCCGCCCTTTGGTCGGGCAATCGGGCGGTGGCCCTCGTAATCATAATTGCCGCCCCTGCCGCCGTAGCTCGTGGGCCAGGTTTTCTCGTTGAAATCGTTGGCGTAGGCCGCCGTGCTCCAATCGTGGCCGTCGGCGCTCACCTCGGCATTCACGTAGAAATTGTCGAAGAGCGTGAAATCCCGCACGATGGCGTGTTGATTTGGGGTGATTTTTTCAGGAAAAATGCAGAGTTCCGGATCACCGTTGCCCTCCTTGATGTCGCCGAGCACCTGGTCATAGGTGCGGTTTTCCTTGATGACGTAGAACACGTATTTGATGGGCGACGGGTCGCCGGGTCGCATGGGCACTGGGTTTCCGGCCTCTCCCTCCGTTTTCATTTCTTTTGTTTTTTGATAAGGCGTGTTTTCAAAAAACAGCTTCGAGTACGCTACCCGCTCCATGCCCCTCGGCGGCTCGATGACGCTGAGGGTGCCGAGGTACAACTCGCCGATGTACTGCCCGGCCTTTTCATCGGAGGCTTTTCGCAGCGGGCTGGGGCCTTCTGGGTTGGGCAGCGAGGTCATGCCCTTGCCATTGGCTACGAAGATTTTGCCAGCGGCAAAACGCACGCTCGTCGGATACCAGCCCGTGGGGATGAAGCCCAACGGCTTGCTCTCGCCCCGCTCATCCATGTCGAAATACACCAGCCCGTTGTTGTCGGCATTGGCCACGTACAGGATTTCTTCATCGTCGGAAAACGCCAGGCTGTTCGTCGTGGAGCCGTTCGGCGCATCAGGGAATGGGGCGCAGTTCAGCACTTCCAGCGTTTTCATCGTCGGCAAATCCACCACGTGCACGGCATTGTCGTGCGAGTTGGCGACCATTAGCAGGTCTTCTTTTTTGTTCAAAATCATTTCGTTCGGATGGTCGCCCACGGCGATTTCAGCTTTTTTGTCAAAGGTTTTCAGGTCAAAAACCAACACTTTTTGCAGGCCCCACATCGAGACATAAGCCTCGCCCCTTTTTTGTGAAACAAGCACGGCAAACGCCTCGCCGCCCAGCGGGATTTTCTTTTCGACTTTTTTGCTCCGCAAATCACAGATGTAGAGCGAATTGTCCTCCTTCGTGGCGGCCAGCAGATGTCCGTTGGGTTCGTCCAGTGCCAACCCGGTTGGACAAATTTTCTCCTTGCCCCACGGCTGCCCTAGCACGATTTCACCATCCCGTACCAGTTTTTGGTTTTCAATTTTGAAAATGGCCACGAGGTTGTCGTTCCCGCCGGAAGCGAACAGTTTTTTGCCGTCGCCGGAAAAAGCCAAGCCGTACCATGCTTTCGGTATCTCAATTTCGGAAAGCTGCATGGCATCGCTGGTGCGGAAAAGCTGGATTTTCTGCACTCCCACCCCGTTGCAGGTCACGGCCATCATTTTGCCGTCCGGCGAAAGGGCAATTTGCAGCGGCAGGTCACCCAGTTGGCGGTGTACATCGCCCGCCGGGGTAAGCTTCCATTGGTTGGGCAGCAGCACCCGTTGGGCAGTGAGGTTTTGGTAGAGTTTGTCGCCGGAGGCCCGTTGGGCGGTCTTACATTGGGTAAAAAGCAACAGCAGCGGCAGCAGGAGCAGGGAGTGATTTTTCATAAGTGGCATTTTTGTTTTGCAAAAAAAGGCAAATTGAACAGAGGTGTAGCGCTATTTCCAAAAAATATGGTTTTGTGTGTGACTGAGACATCGTTTTGGAACCAACCAGTACAAAACACCCAGTGCTTTTAAGTTTTTCTAAAAAAACCGATGATTTCCGTCTCTTCTCAAACTGTCAAATATCATTTGTCGCAATAGCTGGTGGTTTAAACTTTGCTAAAAATATTATATCATGCTAAAAACAGCCACCTTTCACGAACCATCTTCCACCAAATCAAGCACCACCGAAAAATATGTCTGGGCCTTCTCCGAAGGTGACGGCAAAAACAAGCAACTACTCGGCGGCAAGGGTGCCAACCTTTGCGAAATGACCCAAATAGGGCTCAACGTGCCACCGGGTTTCGTCATCAGTACCGAGGCGTGCCTAGCCTACCTCGCCAACCCAAACAAAGAACTGCCCGAAGGGCTGATGGAGCAGGCCATCGAGCACATCAAGCGGCTCGAAACTGCCACCGGCAAGGGATTCGGCGATGCGTCGAACCCCTTGCTCGTTTCGGTGCGCTCCGGCTCGGCCATGTCCATGCCGGGCATGATGGACACCATCCTCAACCTTGGTCTGAATGCTAAAACGCTGCCCGGCCTCATTAAACAGACGGGCAACGAGCGCTTCGGCTACGACGCCTACCGCCGCTTCATCCAACTCTTTGGCAAGGTGGCGCTCGGCGTTCCCGATGAGAAATTTGACGAGCATTTCGAAGAAATCAAACACCGTGCAGGCGTCAAAGTGGACATTGGCCTCAGCGCCGACGACCTAAAGGAAATCAGCGAGCGCTTCCGCAAAGTGGTGCAGGAGCATACCGGCAAGCCGTTCCCAGAGGACGTTTACGAACAACTCAAAATCTCCATCCAAGCTGTGTTCAACTCCTGGATGGGCAAACGGGCGGTGGATTACCGAAGGGAGTTCAAAATCACGCCCAACATGGCCAACGGCACGGCGGTCAACATCGTCACCATGGTCTTTGGCAACATGGGCACGGACAGTGCCACGGGCGTTGGCTTCACGCGTGATCCCGGCACTGGCGAGAATGTGATGTTCGGCGAGTACCTCGTCAACGCACAGGGCGAAGACGTGGTGGCGGGTATCCGCACCCCAAAGCCGGTTGCAGAACTGGCCGAGGAAATGCCAGAAATGTACAGCCAACTCGAAGACCTCCGAAACAAGCTTGAATCGCATTACCGGGAGGTGCAAGACTTTGAATACACCATTGAGAACCAAACACTCTACTGCCTCCAGACCCGCAATGGCAAGATGAACGCCGTTGCGCTCGTGCGCACCTCGGTCGAGATGGCCAACGCTGGCCTCATCAGCAAGGACGAGGCAATGCTGCGCATACAGCCGGAAATGCTGGAACAGTTGCTGTTCCGCCGCCTCGACCCAAAGCACAAGGCCGTGCCGCTGGCGCAAGGCCTTCCCGCATCGCCGGGTGCTGCTTCCGGTCACTGTGTCTTCGACGCCGACCGGGCTGAGTCGCTGGGCCGGGCTGGTCAAAAAGTAATACTTGTACGGGAAGAGACCAAACCGGAGGACATCCACGGTTTCTTTGCTTCGCAAGGCATTTTGACGAGCCGGGGTGGTAAAACTTCGCATGCCGCCGTGGTGGCCCGTGGCATGGGCAAGCCCTGCGTGGCAGGTGCTGAAGGTATCTCGGTGGATGTGAAACTGCGGCGGGCCGTCATCGGTGAAAAAACGCTGCTCGAAGGCGACTACATCACGATTGATGGCGGCACGGGCATGGTCTATCAAGGCGAAGTACCGACGGTCGAACCCGTTTTTTCCAAAGAACTCAAAACCCTGCTCAGCTGGGCGGACGAGGTTGCGAAGCTCAAAGTCTTCGCAAATGCCGACACCCCAGGTGCCGCACAAAAAGCAGTTGAGTTTGGGGCAATGGGCATCGGGCTTTGCCGCACAGAGCGGATGTTCAACGCCGTCGAGCGTTTGCCAATCGTCATCGACATGATTTTGGCCAATACTTCCGAAGAGCGGGAGGTAGCGCTCAACCGACTGCTGCCCATTCAGCGGCAAGACTTTGTGGACATTTTCAAGGCCATGTCGCCACGCCCAGTGACGGTGCGCCTGCTCGACCCACCTATTCACGAGTTCCTACCAAGCGAGGAGGAACTGGTAGGCGAACTCGAACATTTGCACCACCTGAAAACCACGATTGACGGCGTCAACAACCTCTACGGCAGCCTGCGCCTGCTCGAAGCCAACGAGGAACTGAAGCACGACTACCCATCTCCGTTCAACCAAAACGGCGCTGATTTGGTGACAAAAGCCGTCCTGAAAAAAGAGCGAATGCTCCGCAAAATAAAGGAGCTGCACGAGGTGAATCCTATGCTCGGTCACCGGGGCGTGCGCCTCGGCCTGACCTACCCAGAGATTTACAAAATGCAAATCCAGGCCATCCTAGAAGCAGCGGCTGAGTGCCAAACTGCTGGCGTGGAGGTTTACCCAGAAATCATGGTGCCGCAGGTCTGCACCGCACGGGAACTGGAGCATGTGAAGGTTTTTGTGGATGAAATTAGAACCAAAATCGAGGCGAAACTGAAAGCGCCGCTGCACTTCAAGTTCGGTTCCATGATTGAGGTGGTACGGGCTTGCATGCGGGCCGACGAGCTGGCCAAGGTCGCCGAGTTTTTCTCCTTCGGAACAAACGACCTGACGCAGGCCACCTACTCGTTCAGCCGGGAAGATGCCGAGAACAAGTTCTTGCCACTGTACCAGCAATTGGACGTGGTGCACGACAACCCGTTCGAGGTACTAGACCCTAAGGGCGTCGGAAGGCTCATGGAAATTACCGTGGAATGGGGCAAGCGTCAGCGCCCAAACCTGAAAATCGGCATCTGCGGCGAGCATGGTGGTCATCCGGCCTCCATCGCCTTCTGCCACAAAATCGGGCTGGACTATGTGTCTTGCTCCGGGCCACGGGTGCCGATTGCGAGGTTGGCGGCGGCCCATGCGAAGTTGGGAGAGGCGAAGTACACGTCGAATTGATTTATCTTTTAGTGAAATAAATAGTTTGATGCAGCCACGTCCTGATTCAGGGCGTGGCTGCTTTGCATTGTTGAATTCCGAGTGCGGAGACATCCATTTTTAGCCTTCAGTCAATGCCATTTCCCACCCTATTTTTAGTTTTCTAAATTCACGCTTCAATAGTTAGAAAATGAAACAACTTTCCTTTGTCGCCCTGTTCGTGTTTTGCCTTTTTCAATCTGCCTTTTCCCAAAAAACCGTCACCATCCTGCAAGTCCCCGGCGCTGCCGAGTTCTGCAAGATTGATGCGGCGGGCTACTCCGTGCTGCCAAGCGGCCGCTATGTGACTCCCGCAGGCAAGGTCGTGCCCATCAGCCGTGCACCCTATGGGCTGGCCATCAGCCCCGATGGGCAAACGGCGCTCGTGCTGCACAACGACGTGGTGACAAAAATTGACCTCCGCTACCCCGACCGCCCCGTGCGGATGCCCAGCTACGACAAGTCAGTACCCGCCGTCCTCGAAGGCTCGTCCTGCATGGGCATTGCTTTTTTGCCGGATGGCAAAACCGCTTGGCTCTCCGGCGGCGACAAGGGCACGGTCGTACTGCTCGACGCGGAGAGCAACCGCCGCTTAGCGACCATCAGCGTGGACGGGGAGTTTGAGGGTTCCCCCTTTAGGGGGTCAGGGGGTTTCGAGGACAGTTATTTGACGGACATCGTTTTCGATAAAAAGCGGAACCAACTACTCGCCCTCGACCGTGCAAATAACCGCTTGATAAAAATTGACCTCGCTTCGCAAAAAATCATCGCCAGCATCCCCGTCGGGCGCATCCCGTTCGGCTTGGCCATTTCACCCGATGGAAAAACGGCTTTCGTCGCAAACGTCGGCCTGTTCGAGTACCCGCTCGTGCCGGGCGTGACCCCTGAAAATATTGGGGAAATGGGCCTCGAAGTACCCGCTTACGGCTACCCCTCGAAGGAGGCGGAGGAGGGTGTCACCTACCCCGATGGTCGTAAAATCCCCGGCCTTGGCAGCCCCCTCGATGAGCGGGCGATGAGCATCTGGACGGTGGATTTGGAGAAAAACGTGGTGTCGGGCAAGTTCAAAACCGGCCTGCAAATCGGCGACGAGTTCGAGAACGAGGAGGAAGAGGAGGAGGGCGAAATCGTCGGTGGGGCGCACCCGAACTCGGTGGCAGTGGGCAGCCGCTGCGCCTATATTTCCAATTCACAAAACGATTTGATTTCGGTTTTTGACTTAAAAAAACACAAGGTCGTGGCGGAAATCCCGCTCCGTTTTCACAAAAAACTTGACCAGTACCGGGGTATCATGCCCTTCGGCGTGGCACTTTCACCCGATGAACGGACGCTCTACGTCGCCTGCCTGAGCCTGAATGCCGTGGCGGTCATTGACACCAAAAAGCGAAAAGTGCGGGGCTACATCCCCACGGGCTGGATGCCTTCGAGGGTGAAAGTTTCGCCGGACGGCTCGAAAATCTACATCGCCTCAGCCCGTGGCTACGGCGCTGGGCCGAACGGTGGTGTGAGTTTTGCGGCTCCACCGCAAGGGTCATACATCGGCGACATCCAGCTCGGCACTTTCCAAATCGTGGACGTGCCGGATGCAGCTACTTTGGCAAAGTACACGCAGCAGGTTTTAAAAAACACCTTCCGGGAGGTGAAGGTGATGGACGATGGCAAAAACCCTGTCCCTACCCTACCCGGCCAACGGGAAAGCCCCATCAAGCACATCGTTTACGTTACGAAGGAAAACCGCACCTACGACGAGGTGTTCGGGCAGTTGTCGCAGGCGAGGGGTGATGCCACGCTAGCCCGCTTCGGCGCAGGGGTGGATGTGCCGGGGAACAAGGCTGGCTCGCCCGCTGTGAGTGCCGCCAACGTGATGCCCAACCACAGGAAAATTGCGCAGCAATGGGCGTTTAGCGACAATTTTTATTGCGACAGCGACGCCAGCATCCACGGCCACAAGTGGATGGTGGGCAATATTCCGAACGAGTACGTGGAGGTGAACTCCGTAACCAATGCCGAGTTCAAGCCGTTCAGCAGCGCGCCCGGACGGCGTTTCCCCCGCACCACGGGCGCCACCGACCCAGAGGACTACAACGAGCGGGGCGGCATCTGGGAGAACCTCGCACGGGACGGCGTCAGCTACTACAATTTTGGCGAA
>JAHEAS010000581.1 GCA_024642645.1 Saprospirales bacterium
CTCGTGAACCGCATCCAAAACCTGCGCAAGGACAAGGATTTCAACGTGACCGACCGCATCAACGTGCGCATTGAGCGGCACCAGGCGGTAGAAGCTGCTGTGGAGAATTTCCGGGAATACATCAAGTCTGAGGTATTGGCCAATTCTTTGGTATTGGCCTCGGAAGTGGACGGTGAAAAAGTGGAATTGTCGGATGAATTGGTGGTGGAGATTGAGGTGAAGCTGAATTAGGCTCGGTGCTGGGATGACAGCAACCAGGATGTAACTTTTTTGGGCTGATTGTGAATTGAAAAAGCATGAAGCTACGACCTTATTTTTTTAAAGTTAAAGCCAGGATTTCAGGGTATATTACTGTCGCACTTAGCAGTAAGGGAAGGGGTTTTTATGCAATTTTTTTTGCTTTTCTTTTGTCTTCAGCAGGTATGCAGATGGAGGCAACAGCACAGGAGCGCATTGGTGCTTACATGGCCTATTCTTGGCGCATGGGACTTTCCGGTGGGTTGAATTCCGCCGTTTGCGAGTCGCCGGACGGGTTTCTTTGGATAGCCACCGGCAATGGCCTGATAAAATTCGATGGGCGGCATTACCAGCGGATACTGGCCGGGCCGAGCAGCATGCCCGACAATGTGTTGATGGATGTGGCTACCTCGACGGATGGGCGGAGCATCTGGATTGGCTCCCTGCGCAGGGGCGTTGCCCGTTTTGATTTGCGGACGCAAAAATACAGAGCCTGGCCAAAACTCTGGAGCCACGACAGCCACACCCAAAGCGTGCAGAAAATCCTGTGCCCCAGCAATGGCGAGGTTTGGCTGGCTACCAAAGGCATGGGGCTGGCACAGTACGTTCCGCAAACGGACAGTTTTCAGTTTTACACGCCGGAGCCCCAGTCTTTTTACAACGGAGAGCCCGATTTGAGCTACAACGTAAAGGACATGACACCCGATCCGAAGGATTCCAACAAAATCTGGCTGGTTTGCAACAACAAGATTTACCAATTCGATACCCGCTTCCGTGAATTCACGGCCTACCCCCTGCCTGCCAATACCAGCCTCGCATTGACCAGCATTGCCCACGACGGCAACGATGGCCTTTGGCTCGGAAGCTGGGGGAGCAGCATGTTCCACTATGATACCCGCACCCGGCAACTGAAATCGCTCCAATATTTTAATGAAAAGGGCCAATTGGAAAATGGCATGGTGGCCATGGATGTGGAGCAGGTCAACGACACGACCGTGCTCTGGGCCTGTGCACTCAGTGGCTTGTTGGAGTACAACCCAAAGACCGGTCGGTTCAAACAGGCACTTCCTTCGTTCAAAATAGACAACTCCGCCGACACCCGGGTGGAGTACGTCTCCATTTCCAAGACTAAAAATGCGGGCGTGTTCATTGGGGCGAAGGGTTATCTTTTCCAGTTGCACCCCTATTATTCCCGCCTCGGCAGGAGCATTTTCCCGACCCCGTGGGCGCCCCAGGCCGAATTTTACACCAACAGCGGTGTACTCGACAGTTTGAGCGGCCAATACCTGATACCAACGGCTGGGCTGGTCAGTCTTTTGTCGGTGCGGCAAAAAGATTTTTCATCGAAACCAATACCAATTGAGTCCAAAGGGCTGGAAGAATTGGCAAAGCTGCCTTCGGGAATGCTGATTGCACTGGGCTACGATGGCAAGCTGTTCCAACTGGATGTGGCTGGGAATTCCGTGAAGCCGTTTGATTTGAGATATCCGCTGAACGCCGCCATTTCTGAAATAAAAGTTGACAAACGGGGGCTTCTCTGGCTGCTCACCCAGCAAAACTTGTATAGGTTCGACCCGGCGACGCTTATGCCTGTTGACAGTTTTTCCTTCGCAAATTTTGAAAATCCGCCCGACAAACCCTTCAGCATTTTGTACCTCTACCAACTCGAAACGAGCGCTTCCGGCTGCGCATGGGTAGGCTCCAGCCAGGGGCTTTGGTATGCCGAGCCGGGCAAGAAAAAACTGGCGCTTTTTCACCCTGGAAACAAGGAAGGAAAATGGCTAAAGGACAAGCTTATCAAGTCTTTGGCGATTGATGACCAAGACCGCCTTTGGGTGGGCTACAACGGCGATGGCCTCGACATTTTCGACACCAAAAAATTTGAAGTGGTGGACTGGCCGCAGGGCGCTTCGTTGCACGCTCAACAAATGAACGACCTGGCTTGTACCCCTGGCGGCTATGTGCTCGCCCCCACGACAGAAGGCTTACTGGCCGTGAACCAGAAAACCCTCGACTGGCAGTTGTTCGGACCAGAAGATGGCCTTTTCAGCCAGTTCATGGACAGAGACCTCTGGGCTGCACCTGATGGGATGGTGTTCATCAACCAAGGAACGAGGTTGAATATGTTCCATGAATCCGACCTTGCGATAAAGCACGAGCCGCTGAAGGTGAACATCCTGCGCCTCACCGTCAACAACATTGCACAAGATTTATCGCTGTTTTTGGATAGCGCCAGCTACCTCTCCCTGCCCTATTTCTCCAATAATATCGCCGTTTCCTACTCATCCATGCACTGGTTGTACCCTTTCAAAACGCAGTACCTGTACAGGTTTCGCACCGAAAGCGACACAGGGGAATGGGTGTCCATCGAAGAGCCGTTTATGCAGTTGAATGCGCTCAGGCCGGGCCAGTACATGATTGATTTGGCGGCAAGGGGCGCTGGGGGGATTCCGAGTTTGCCCAAAGTTTTGCACTTGGAAATACGTCCGCCGTTTTGGGTACGAACTTGGTTCGTACTGCTTTGTGCTGGCTTGCTTGCCATGTTTTTCTATTCCATTTATCGGTTCAGGTTAAACCAGTTGAAGAAAGAATTGGCGGTGCGGGACACCATTTCCAAGAACCTGCACGACGATATCGGTTCCTCGTTGAGCAATATCCAAATCCTGACGGAACTGGCCAACCGCAACCTCGGCAACCAAGAAAAAGCGGACGGTTTTCTCAAACGTTCCGGCGAGGACATTCGGCGCATCAGCGAGGCATTGAGTGAAATTGTTTGGAACGTCAACCCCAAATACGACGACTTGCAGCACCTTTTTGCAAGGATGAAACGCTATGCCGCCGAATCGTTCGAGGGCAAGGACATGGGCTACGAGTTGGATTTTCCCGAAGAATCGGTCAAACTTAAAATGGGCATGGAGCAGCGGCGGGATTTCTACCTGATTTTTAAGGAAAGTATCCACAATTTGGTGAAATACTCAAACGCCAGCACAGCGCAGGTGAAAGTGGAAATCCACCAGCACAAAGTTTTTTTGGAGGTGAAAGACAACGGA
>JAHEAS010000582.1 GCA_024642645.1 Saprospirales bacterium
TGAAAAAGAAAAACGAAAGCCCCGCAGTGTCGGGGCTTTTTTGTTTTGTAAAACTTTGAAAATGAACATAGTAGAAACAAGTATCGAAAGCAAGGCCAGCGCTATCAGCGAAGCGCCTAAAAAGCTTCGGGTCGCCATACAAGGTGTGCCGGGAGCCTTCCACGACATCGCTGCACGGCATTTTTTTGGTGCCGACCGAGTGGAACTCAGGCCTGCTCACACTTTTCGGCAGTTGGTAGAGCAGGTGGAAAACGGCGTTGCTGACACGGGTCTAATGGCCATGGAGAACACCATCGCTGGGAGCATCATTGGCAACTATCGGCTGCTCACAGCCAGTAGGCTGCGGGCAGTCGGCGAAGTGTATCTCCGCATTCGGCAGAACCTGATGGCGCTGCCCGGTCAGTGCATCGAAGACCTGCGGGAAGTCCATTCGCACCCAATGGCCATCGCCCAGTGCGACGAGTTTTTTGCACAGCACCCCCACATCCGACTCGTGGAAATGGAGGACACCGCCCTGAGCGCCCAACGTATTGCGCAGCAACAACTCCAAGGTGTAGGCGCCATCGCCAGTCACCTCGCCGCCAGCATGTACGGCCTCGAAATCCTCGGTGATAGCATCGAAACCAACAAGCAGAACTTCACCCGCTTCCTTGTTTTGGAGCGCATGGAAGCCGTGCAGTACGCCACCACTGCCGACAAGGTTTCCTTGTTTTTTTCACTTTCGCACGAGGTCGGCAGTTTGCATAAGGTGCTCGCAGCGCTCTCCGCTCACGGTGCGAACTTGACCAAAATACAGTCGTCGCCCATCGAAGGGCGGCCCTGGGAATACTTTTTTTTCGTGGATTTTGTAAACGACCAGGGTGCTGACTGGCAAGTGGCTGTAGAGGCGATACGGTACTTGACGCATAGCTTAGAGGTTTTGGGTGCGTATCGGCAAGGCAAATTCTTCGAATAAGTTGATAAGGGTTGATAAGGGTTTATGAAGTTGATAAGCCCCATCAACCCTTATCAACCGCATCAACTTTTATCAACCAATGATTATCAAACCCGCCAAACGGCTCGACAACGTCCAAGAGTTCTATTTTTCAAAAAAACTCAAGGAAATAGCTGCCATGCGCAGCCAAGGAATTGATGTGCTGAACCTCGGCATCGGAAGCCCCGACCTGCCACCAGCACCGGAGGTGTCAAAGCTGCTTTGTGAGCAAAGTTGCTTGCCCGACGTACATGCCTACCAGCCCTACCTCGGCATCCCGGAACTTCGGGCGGCATTTGCGGCATGGTACAGTCGGTATTTTGGAGTAAAACTCGACCCTGCCAACGAGGTGCTGCCGCTCATCGGTTCCAAGGAGGGCATTATCCACATCGCCATGACCTTCCTCGAAGCTGGGGACGTGGCGCTTGTGCCAAACCCCGGCTACCCCACCTATCGGGCAGCTTCAGAACTGGCTGGTGCAGAGGTGGTGGATTTCCCGCTCTCGGCTGAAAACAACTGGCTACCCGACCTCGAAGCCTTGGAAAAAACCGACCTGCGTCGGGTGAAAGTCATGTGGGTAGACTACCCCAACATGCCCACGGGCGCTCACGCCAACTTGGCCTTTTTTGAAAAATTAATTGCCTTTGGCAAACGGCATAACATGTTGATTGTCAACGATAATCCATATAGTTTCATCCTTAACGACGACCACCTGAGCTTGCTCTCTGTGCCCGGCGCAATGGACGTGGCGCTGGAACTAAACTCCCTGAGCAAGTCGCATAATTTGGCTGGTTGGCGGGTCGGCATGTTAGCGGGTCGGGCGGATTACCTTGGCCATGTCGTGCGGTTCAAGAGCAATGTGGACAGCGGTATGTTCAAGCCTGTGCAGCTGTCGGCGGCGCTGGCTTTGGCTGCTTCGCAAAGCTGGTACGATGCCCTGAACGCCACCTACCGCCAACGCCGAAAACTGGCCTGCCAACTACTTGACCTGCTCGGCTGCGGGTACGACCCAGCGGCCACAGGGATGTTCGTGTGGGCGAGGGTGCCTAACCAGTATCAAAGCGGCTATGAACTGACCGACCTCCTGCTGAACGAAGCACACGTTTTCATTACCCCCGGCGGCATTTTCGGCTCGAACGGGGATGGGTATGTGCGGATTTCGCTGTGCAGCAAAGAGGAGGTTTTTGAGACGGCGATTTCGAGGGTGAAATCTGAGGTGACATCATTTTCCAAGCACGGCCTTTCAATCCCAGCAGGCGCTTGATGGAAAATGGTGTCATCTCGGCTGGGCCGGAGACTTGAGATGACACCTTTGCCCGGCAAACGTAAAGGGTAATCCGAATTGACGAGGTGGGCAAAGATGTCACCTCATTCAGCAAAGACAGAACAATGACAGTAACCATCATCGGCACGGGACATATCGGCGGCAGCATGGCCATTAGCCTCAAGGAAAACGGCTTCGCCGACCATGTCATCGGCGTGGATGCCAGTCGGGACAGCCTCGACAAAGCGCTTCGCCGCCGCATCATTGACGAGGCTTGCGAATTGGACGAGGGCTTGGCGAAGGCTGACCTCGTCATCGTGGCAACGCCGGTGGACGTGGCGTTGGAGCTAATGCCCCAAATTTTACCCCAAATAAAAAGCCAAGTCGTGATGGATGTCGGCTCCACGAAGCAGCGCCTGCTGGACTTGGTGGGCTCGCTACCGAATCGCCCGCAGTTCGTGGCGACGCACCCGATGGCGGGCACGGAGCACAGCAGCATCGAGGCGGCGATACCGAGGCTCTTCGAGGGCAAGTACACCGTCATTTGCGAAGCGGAAAAAAGTAACCCGGAAGCGGTGGCGCTGGTAGAAAAAATGTACCACTCGGCCAAGAGCATGATGTACACACGGCTTATGTGTCGCATATCTCGCATATCAGCTCGTTCGCCTTGGCGCTGACAGTACTGGAAAAGGAGCGGGATGCGCAGGCAATTTTCGAACTGGCGAGCAGTGGTTTTGCCTCCACGGTGCGCTTGGCGAAAAGCTCGCCGGAGATGTGGACGCCTATTTTTCGCCAAAACCGAGATAACGTGCTGGACGTTTTGGATGAGCATATCAGCGTACTTTCCCGTTTCAGGAGTTTGTTGATAAAAAAGGATTTTAAGGCCATCCACCAGTTGATGGTGGAGGCGAATGGAATCCGCAAAATACTACCTTGAATCATGGAAAAAGTAAAAAAGCTAAAGTAAAAAGTAGGGCGAAGGGCTGCTAATTTGCCAGTTTCACGCCGCGCCACTTTTTCCTTTGTACTTTTTCCTTTTAACTTA
>JAHEAS010000583.1 GCA_024642645.1 Saprospirales bacterium
CAAAACTCACAGCTTTTTATTGTGGATAAATGCGGCCATGCGCCTATGATGGAGCACCCGGAGGTCTTCAATGAACACCTGGAGACTTTCCTGAAAGAGGTTATCACCTAACCCCGCTCAGGCTCTCACACCAATTCTTTACAGGCCCTATAAATATCCCCCCACTCCTTTCGTTCCTTCACCACCGTTTCGAGGTATTCCAGCCAGATATTTTTGTCCTGCACAGGGTCTTTGATGATGGCACCCGTGATGCCAGCTGCTAGGTCGTGCGCCCGCAGCGTACCATCGCCGAAGT
The DNA here is from genome assembly GCA_024642645.1 of Saprospirales bacterium. GTDB lineage: Bacteria > Bacteroidota > Bacteroidia > Chitinophagales > Saprospiraceae > UBA6168. Next base: position 296 of record JAHEAS010000583.1, read on the forward strand.
GCACAGCCAGCGCCTGCCCACTGTGTACCACTGAAATGGCCTCCGCCGTGCTGAGTGTGGCACCCGGCGATTTCAGTTTCATGCGTCCGTCCTCCGTTTTTCCGCTCCGCAATTCCCTAAAAATGGTCACCAACCGCTCGATTTCCTTCACGGGCGCTGAGTTCGGCGGCAGTTCCAACGACACCCCGATTTTTTCCACCCTCGTTTTCACGATGTTCACCTCCTCGGCCAGCGTGGCGGGCAGCGGCATCACCACCGTGTTGAAGCGGCGGCGCAGGGCGCTCGACAGGTCGTTGATGCCACGGTCACGGTCGTTGGCGGTGGCAATGACATTGAAGCCACGGATGGCCTGCACCTCCGTGTTCAGCTCGGGGATAGGCAGCATTTTTTCGGAGAGGATGGTGATGAGCGTGTCCTGTACGTCGCTCGGCATCCTCGTAAGTTCCTCGATGCGGGCGATTTTTCCCTCTCGCATGGCGTTCATGACGGGGCTGGAAACGAGTGCATTTTGGCTGGGGCCTTCGGCCAACAGGCGGGCATAGTTCCAGCCATAGCGCAGCGAATCCTCGCTCATGCCTGCCGTACCCTGCACCAGCCGGGTGCTGTCGCCGGATATGGCAGCAGCGAGGTGCTCGGCCACCCAGGTTTTGGCCGTGCCGGGGATACCGATAAGCAGCAGCGCCCGGTCGGTGGCGAGCGTGGCCACTGCGATTTCGATGAGTCGGCGCAGCCCGAAATACTTCGGCTCCACCACCGTGCCATCCGGCAGCTTGCCGCCAAGCAAGTAGGTGACCACAGCCCACGGCGACATTTGCCAATTGGTGGGTCGCTGGTGCTCGTCCGTGGCGATGAGCGCCTGTATTTCGTGGGCGTACACCTGTTCGGCGTGGGGGCGGAGGATTTGGTTGTCGGTCATTGTTTTTGAAAATGATTGTGCGAGGCGAAAGTAAAAAGATTGGGGGAGGGGGTGGGGAAAATAGCCGCTGTCTTATCTGGAACATTCAACTCGACATGGGCTTTTGCGAACTTAATTTGAAAAATTGTGGGCAGTTTGCAAGTGGCCACCGCAGGAGACTGCTCTAACAAGTTTGCAATTTGTGAAGCTCCGAACCTCTCAAAATCCTCAATTCCCCAAATAACTCCCGATCCGCACTACCTCCGCAAACACCCCCGCCGCCGTTACCGCCGCCCCAGCGCCGGGTCCACGCACCACGAGCGGGCGCTCCTTGTAGCGTTCGGTTGTAAACACAATCATATTGTCCGAGCCGCTGAGGGAGTAGAACGGGTGCGCCGCATCTACTGCCCGCAGGCCGATGGTGGCTTGGCCAGTTTGTTTGTCCAAGCTGGCAACCATGCGCAGCGCCTTTCCATCTGCGGCGGCATCGGCTGCCATTTTTTCAAAATGAGCATCCGCTTTTTCCAGCTCCGCAAAAAAGGCGTCCACATTGGGCGCATCCTGTGCGGTCTTCGGCAAAATGCTTTCAATCTGCACGTCGGCAGCTTCGAGTGGCAGGCCCGCCTCCCGAGCGAGGATGAGCAGTTTGCGGCGAACATCCGCTCCGCCGAGGTCGTCACGGGGGTCGGGTTCGGTGTAGCCGAGTTGCTTGGCCTCTCGCACGATGGAACTGAACGGTTCGCCGCCTTTTTTAAACTTGTTGAAAATGAACGACATGGTGCCAGACAGCACCCCTTCAATTTTTAGGATGCGGTCGCCGCTCGTAATCAGGTCTTCGAGCGTACCGATGACCGGCAGCCCAGCCCCCACGTTTGTTTCATACAAAAACGGAACGCCCCGCCGGGCAGCGATGCCCTTCAGCCGCTGGTATTGGAGGTACGAGCTGCTCGTGGCAATTTTGTTCGGGGTGGAAATGCTGATACTGCTTTCAAGGATGGCTTCGTAAAAACGGGGCACTTCCTCGCTGGCCGTGTTGTCCACGAAGATGGAATTGCTCAGGTTCAGTACTTTCATCCGCTCCACGAAACCGGGCAGGTTCGCCTTTTCGCCGGAGGCGGCCAACAATGTTTTCCAGTTGGCGAGGTCAATTCCGTCCTCCTCGAAGAGCATCGTTTTGCTATTCGTCAGTCCTACTATTTTCAGTTCGAGGCTTCTTTTCTCCTTCAAAAATGCAGCCTGCTCCCTGATTTGCTCGATGAGCGTAGCGCCAATGAGGCCAACGCCGACCATGAACACATGCAGTTCCTTCGTGTCGGAAAGGAAAAATGCTTCGTGCAGTGCGTTCATCGCCTTAGCCTCGTCGGCATGTGCCACTACCACGCTGATGTTCAGCTCCGAAGAGCCTTGGGCGATTGCCACCACGTTCACCCCGTTTTTGCCGAGTGCCTGGAACATGCGGCCAGCGATGCCGGGGCGGTAGCGCATGTTTTCACCAATAATCGCAATCACGGACAGGTTCTCCTCAATTTTCAACGGCTCGACCATGCCTTTTTCGATTTCGTATTCAAACTCCGCCTCCACCTGCTGCTTCGCTTTTTTGGCCACCTCCGGTGGGATAGCAAACGTGATACTGTGCTCTGACGACCCCTGTGTAATCAAAATCACGCTGATGCCCGCACTGGCTAGGCTGCCAAACAATCGGCCCGCAATGCCCGGCACACCGAACATGCCACCGCCCTGCAAGGTCAGCATCGCCACTTTGTTGATGGATGAAATGCCCGTGACGGCATGGCCGCTGGGGTCACGCTTGTCGGTAATGTAGGTGCCTTCAAAATTAGGATTAAAGGTGTTTTTGATAAAAAGCGGGATGCGCTTTTGCAGTGCTGGTTGCAGCGTCGGTGGGTAAATGACCTTTGCCCCGAAATGCGACATTTCCATTGCCTCTGCGTAGGTCATTTTCGGGATGGTGAAAGCTTTTTTCACCTTCCTGGGATCGGCGGTGAGCACTCCGTCCACGTCCGTCCATATTTCGATGTTCTCGGCATCCAGCCCGGCGGCGATGATGGCGGCGGTGTAGTCCGAGCCGCCC
>JAHEAS010000584.1 GCA_024642645.1 Saprospirales bacterium
CTCGACGTGCGCTCACAGGCTCGCCTGATTTCGGGTATCAAGGCATTTTACCGCTACCTGCTTGTGGAAGATATCCTCCAAATCGACCCCACCGAAATGTTGGAGACCCCCAAGCTGGACCGCAAAATCCCGGAGGTGCTGAACTATGACGAAATCCAGCGGATGCTCGCCGCCATCGACCACAGCGACCCACTTGGCCTGCGCAACCGGGCCATGCTTGAAACACTCTACGCCTGCGGCCTGCGGGTCAGCGAACTTATCAACCTGCGAATTTCCAATCTCTTCTTCGATGTGGGCTTCATCAAGGTTTTGGGTAAAAACGACAAGGAGCGCCTCGTGCCCATTGGCGATGAAGCAGTGAAGCACATCGGGTTTTATGTGGACGGCGTTCGGCGGCACATGAAAATCAAAAAAGATAACGAAAACATACTGTTCCTCAACCGTCGGGGCAGCAAGCTTACTCGAATCATGGTATTTCTCATCGTGAAAGACCTTGCAAAACTGGCGGGCATCGAGAAGAACATCAGTCCGCACACCTTCCGGCACTCGTTTGCCACACACCTCATTGAGGGCGGCGCTGACCTCAAAGCCGTGCAGGACATGCTTGGCCACGAGAGCATTACCACCACCGAGATTTATACCCACCTCGACACGGATTATTTGAAGGAAACGGTGCTGAATTTTCACCCAAGAAATGTGGAGATGCGGGGCTTTAAAAGTTAGCAGTTTGACAGTGGGCAGTGGGCAGCCAGTGACTGCTACCACGGTATTGACTGCCAACTGCCAACTGCCCACTGTCGAACTGCCGAACTGATTTTGTTAAACTTCGGCAAATGCTTCATCTTTGCCGCCGCCTTGTGGCGTTTTTTATGAAAAAAGGTCTTTTGCAAATATTAAAACTGCCTCTTTTTACCTGGCCAATGCTAGCGTTGATGCTTTTCCTCGTCGGCTGCGCCAACCCCGTATTGCCGGTAGGCGGTCCAAAAGACCTTGACCCGCCCAAACTCAAACCTGAACAATCCACCCGAAATTTTCAGACCCGCTTTAAGAAACAAGACATCGTGCTTGCCTTTGACGAGTGGGTGGAACTACGGGACGTGTTCACGCAAGTGGTCATCTCGCCGCCGCTGGTAAAGCGCCCAGAAATTGTGCGCCGCAAGAAAACTATTCAAGTCCTTTTCGACAAAGACGAGGTGCTGCGGGACAGTGCCACCTACGTCATCAATTTCGGTCAGGCTATCCGGGACATTACGGAGGGAAACGTGGCGCCTATCGTATTTGTTTTTTCCACTGGAGACTACATTGATTCGCTGTCGGTAGAGGGTCAAATCGCCGATGCCTGGACGGGCAAGCCCGTGGAGAAAACCCTGTTCATGCTCTATGAAAACCTCGCCGATTCGGTGGTGAGAAAGGAGCGACCGTTCTATTTTGCCATGACGGACAAGGAGGGGAAATTCAAAGTGAACAACGTAAAATCGGGCACTTTCAAGGTCGTGGCGCTAAACGACCTAAACCTCAACTACCGCTTCGACAGCGATGCTGAGCAGATTGGCTTCCTCGATAGCAACCTTATCCTGAGCGGTGAAATGCTGCCCGACACAACCTTGACAGAACAAGACACACTGCAACAAGACAGCCTCCAAAGCGACTCGCTGGTGTTGGAAATTGATAGTCTCCCAGGCCTAACGAAGCCCAGACTGCCACCCACACCAAAGGTCAACCTGAAACTTTTTGCCGAAGAAAAACCCCTGTTTTTGCGAAGCAAAGACGTCACGAAATACGGACAGGTAAAACTTACTTTCAACCAACCGCCCACCGAAGCGAAGGTCAGTTTTGACAGCGTGGGGCAAGTGGTGGTTTTTGAAAACGACAAAGACACCCTCCGGCTATGGTACAACCACCCTGTGCAGGACACTGCTTGGCGGGTGTTCGTGCAGCGTGACACGAGCGTGGACACCGTTTTGATAAAAAGTGGCCTTCGGGCTGGCTTTTTGGAGGTTGCCAAATTCTCGACTGCCGCAAAACCGACCGGCCAGCCACAGAAATTGGCACCAGGGCAGCCGTTCCTTTTGCCTTTTAACTACCCGTTGGCCGGGTTCGATGCTGCTAACCTCCGCTTATTGGAAGACACCACAAAGACCATCGTGGCGCCTAAATTCAGCATTGACTCCTTGGTGAAAAAGACTTTGGCGGTGAAATACCCGTGGAAAGAAGGCGTTGGTTACGAGCTTCAAATATTGCCCGGCGGCGTGACAAGCATGTACGGACTGAGCAATACGGACAGCATCTATCAAAAAATTACCGTCGGTCAAGCAAAGGACCTTGGTACGCTGACCCTGAAAGTAACGAAGCTGGACAGCGCTAAGGCCTACGTCATCCGCCTATTGGAAAAGCCCGAATCACCACCAGTGAAGGTCTGGAAAGTGGCAGATGTCGTGGATTTTCAAGTAAAACTCGACCTGATGCCCCCCGCCACCTACACTGTCGAATTGATTGAAGACCTCGACAGAAACGGGCGTTGGACCACTGGCAGCTATGACCTTCACCGCCAACCGGAGCGGGTGGTCCGGAAAACGCTCGAGGAGCTGCGGGCCAACTGGGAAGTGGAAGCGGAGGTGATAGGTGAATTTTGAGCAGCTGGAAGCTTGGCCAAACTGTTAAACCTTTTTTTACGCTGGTTAAACCCACGTTAAAGTCTGGGCCATCCGAGCAACCGTTCACTCCCTAAGTCGTTCATTGAGTGCAAGTTGCAACGCAGTTTTTTAAAAAGTTAAGAAAATGGCGTTGTTGCAAAGTTGTCAGAACGCAGTCTTAACTTTCGCTAGCCGAGTGGAAAGCCTTAATTTTGGCGGCGTTCTAAATTTCAACAAAATCACAAAATCAAAAAAAATCTATCATGGTTAAGAACACATTTTTCGCATTGCTTTTTATAGCCGCTTTTGCTTTCAAGGCAGATGCGCAGCGTATCGCTTACGTGGATGTTAAAGTCATTCTCGAAAGCATTGACGAGTACCAAAAAGCACAGGACGAACTCGACAACGTGGCGGCCACTTGGCGCCAGGAAATTGCCCAGGAATATGACAACATCAAGGGACAATACAACCGCTACCAAGCCGAACAGGTGCTGATGAGCGACGATGCCCGCCGTAAAAAAGAAGAAGAAATCATGGAACTGGAGAAAAAAGTCCGTGAGTTGCAAAAAGACAAGTTCGGTCCAGATGGTGCACTTTTTCAACGCCGCAAGGAATTGGTGCAGCCTATCCAAGACCGGGTC
>JAHEAS010000585.1 GCA_024642645.1 Saprospirales bacterium
GTTTTAGGTGAAATATGCTCCAGGTGTTCATGCCTCCGGCGCTGCATTATGTAAGAGAGGTAATGAAAGTCGGCATCACGCAGCCCAGCTTTTTTCTGTAGAAGCTCGGTTTGCCTCAGTACGCCGTCGAAATGCTTTTCCAGGCGGGTTTTAGCCAGTGCGCGTAGCAGGAAGACCTGTCCTGTAGTGGGGTTGTCAGTGTATTGGTTGTAGGCGGTGAAATCCATTGCCAATCTGAGCAAGTCGGAGCAAAGACGCCTGAAACGAACGTCGTCATAGGCCCGGCCCGGATACAGCCGTTTCCAAAAATCTTGTTTTCTTAGACTTTTCTCGGACTTTCCTGCGGGCAATTCCAACTCGGCCAATAGCTCAAAGAAATGCACCAGTTCCTCATTTTCGTTGAAAAACGGTGAGGAGAGGTACTTGCTGAACTGAGCAAGGTCAAAGCGGGAAAAACTGTGGAGAAAGGTGACGAGTTTGGTGTTGAGCATTTGAAAGTCAGTGAAAATTCTAGCTTTTCTGTGTCAACAAAGCTAAACTGACTATGCGGAAAAACAGGAATTAAATCCCATAAAGTCGGAGGCTTGACGGGACTGACGGGGTTTTTACGAGCGCGGGAAACAGAAAATAGCAATAATGAATCTCAATTCTGAGGTTGCCTTTTCACATGGAATGATTCCTTATCTGCCTGATATTGAGGATTTTGCCAATAAAAAAGGGCCGCCAATTGGCGGCCCTTTTTTATTGGCAAATGCTTGGGAAGATTATTTCAGCTTCAGTTTGGTAGTGCCTGCCAAGAAGCCCTTGTTGTAAACCTCAATTTGGTAATCACCCTTCGCAAAGGAAGCGTTGCTTGGTGCCCAAATGATGCAGGATTGTGCCTCGTTGTTGGCGTAGTCAATCTCTTCCATTTTTGTGAAACGGACTTCTTCGCCTGTTTTCTTGTTGGTCAGCATACCGGAGCCCATGTCCTCGATAGCGAGGGTTTCGCCCAGTGGGTTGATGATGCGAATGTAGAATTTCTCAGCACCAGCTTTGGCTACTTCATTCTCCACGGTGGTGAAGCAAACCTTGATTTGGTCAACGCTTTTTGCAGAGTTCTCGTCCTTCACCTTGCCACTGCCTTTGACCTTTTGGCCAATGGCGCTCACCGATTTCATCTTGATGACGGATGCGATGTTCACCTTTGCCGAAAGCTTTTCTTTCTCACTCACGAGCGTAGCCTTTGTAGAGCTAAGTTCCTCATTTTCAGCGGATTTGCTTTGCAGGTCAGCAGCTAGGCGCTCTTTTTCTGTGCTTAGGTTGGCATTTTCGCCAGCCAAAGCTTCGTTCTCTGATTTCAGTTTTTCAATCTGGGCGAGGTATTGGCTTGCCTGAGATTTCAGGTTGCCAATTTCAACACGGGCTTTGTCGAGTGAGCCTTTGTTCTTTAGCAAGCCCGAAATTTTGTTCCGTTGCTGTTCAAGCTCGCCTTTTTGCTGGTCAATAACGGCATTCAACTCTTGGTTGTTCGTTTTCTGTGCTTCAAGGTCGGTCAGTGCTTGGTTGTACTGGGTATCCAGTTCCGCCTTTAATTTTTGTGTTTCATCCAGGTCAGACATGGTGGTCTCCAATTGGCGACTCTTCTGCATGTTCTGGTAGGCTAGGTATCCGATGATGCCAAGGAGGAGGATTCCAATTACTGCGGCAATCGCAATAAAGTTCTGATTAGGTTTGTTCTGATTGAAGGATGGATTGTTGCTTGTCATGATTGAATTTTTTACGTGGTTCTTAAAAAGATTTTTTAAAATATGTAAATAGAACTACGCTATAGGCTTTAAGTTTTTGTTTCAAACAGGAAAGGTATTGATGTTATGAAATGTTCGAAGGGTTTTCCAAATTTTTTTTGTTTAAACTGAAAATACTTGGCTATTTGGGCGGGAGAATGCCAGGGCCTAGGTCGTTAAAGCAACAATATTTTTACTGAGGATAACTAAATTCAAGAAGAGCGAGCCAGTGCTTAACCCATTGGTGCCTACTTTTTCTTCTTGCTAACCTTCACTTTCGGGTTGTGTTCCAAACATTTTTCCACCCAAAAATTCAGTGCAGTGTCGCTCTCGTAGCCAATGGGTTCAAGCATCAGATAGCCGGGCATTAGTCTGCCGCCGTGAATCATTTGGCTGGCACCGGGACGGTTGACCAGCGCCTCTGTTTCAGCAGGGTCAATACGGGCCATGATGCCACCTTTGTAAGTGCCAATAAGCATTTTGTCGTCCACCATAAAGCATAGGCCACCAAACATTTTCTTCTGCTCGTAGGTGATGCCTTTGACGGTGAGAATATCGGCGATGCGTTCGCCAGTGATGAGATTTTCCATACCTCAGGTTTTTATGTCAAAAAATTGGCTTGGCATTAATCCATCGCCCGGTTCAGGAACATATCGAATGGATGCAGCGCCTTGAACACCGCTGCGCAATGTTTCAAAAAGCCGCCCGACAGCACCTGAGCGTCCGTGCATTTATGTGTGGAAAGAAAGCTTTTATGCTTCAACAACTCAATGGCAGGATGGTCAGCATCGTAGCCCTTTGGGGTAGTTTTCAGCTTTTCGCCCTCCATTTTCCCGAAATATTGCTTGTATTCTTCGCTGTTCAGGATGCCATTGAACTCCGCTGTGTTGTAGACAATCTCTTGCCGAATGGCCTTGAGCCAATTGCTTTCGGGCATGTAGGCGCCGCCCGCCAGCATGGTATCGCCGGGTTCCAGGTGGAGGTAGTAGCCAGCACGGGTGTGGATTTCCGACTTCTTTGCGGCAGCCGTCACGTGGGCGCCGAGGTGGGTTTTATATGGCGATTTATCCTTCCCAAAACGGACATCCCGGTAAATGCGGAACACGCAATCCTTTGCCGTGAAATGAATGAGCGTTGGGTCAAATTTTTGAATTTCCAGAATCAGCGCATCCACAAACTGGTGGAATTCCTTGTTGGCTGCAACGTAGCGGGGCTTGTTGGCAGCGAACCAGTCCCGGTCGTTGTTGGCCTTGAGGTCTGTGAGGAACTGGAGCGTGGGGAGGGTGATTTTGGACATGTCAGCAGGTGATTTTATTTGGTAAATAAGATTTTGCTTTGGACAAAAATAGGGCTTTGCGCCAGCCTCAACTAAAAATAGCGGCATCTAAATTGAGCCAATCCACCGTATTTTTCCAAAAAATCTTTTCAATCACCACCTGCGGCAAATCGGACTCCTCGATAAACTTGCCAATCTCCAAGTCGCCCAACGGGAAGGGGTAG
>JAHEAS010000586.1 GCA_024642645.1 Saprospirales bacterium
CCACATCGCCGGGGAGCAATAGCACGTCGTTGCCAGCGGCGAGGGCACGGGCCTCCACTTCGCCTTTCGGAAAATTCTTGGTGACTGCCTGCATTTCGAGGGCATCGGTCAGGATTAAACCCTTGTAATTCAGCTTGTTGCGAAGCAAACCAGTCACGATTTTAGGGGAAAGGGACGAGGCAAGGTTTGGTGTATTGTCCAGCGCCGGGATGTTCAGGTGGGCAATCATGATACTGCCCACGCCCTGCTGTATCAGGATTTTGAAGGGAAAAAGCTCGACGCTGTCGAGTCGGGCCATGTTGTGGTTGATGACGGGCAGGTCGTAGTGGCTGTCGGTGCCAGTGTCGCCGTGGCCAGGGAAGTGCTTGGCGCTGGCCATCACGCCGTTGTCCTGCATCCCGAGCATGTACTGGTAGGACTTGGCGGCCACGTTGAAGGGGTTTTCACCGAAGGAGCGAAAGCCGATGACGGGGTTGGCGGCATTGTTGTTCACGTCGGCCACCGGGGCGAAGTTCATGTTGACACCGACCCGCTTGCAATGCTTCGCAATCTGGGCGCCCATTTCATAAATCAACGTATTGTCCTGAATGGCGCCGAGCATCATCTGGCGTGGGAAGCTCATGGCCGTGCCACGCATCCTCATGCCGAGGCCCCACTCACCGTCAATGGTGATGAACATGGGCAGTTTGTTGGTGGCGAGGGCTTGGTAGCGGTTGGTGAGTTCGACCTGTTTTTCGGGCGTTCCCTTGGCCGTCGGGTTGAAAAAGCAGAGGCCGCCGGGCTGGTATTTTTTCACCTGCTCCTCCACGGCAGCTTCGTAGCTGGCATCTTTGTCCGTGTGCGCCCGTAGCCAGAAAAGCTGGCCGAGCCGCTCATCGGACGTCAGGGCAGCATAGGTGCTGTCCACCCAAGCTTTTTCTTTGAGTAGGTCCTCGATGCTGGACATGGGCTGCTGTGGCTGCCGGGTGAATGCGGTTGCAACCAGCAGGTACGCCAGCGCAAGGAGGAGGAGGGAAAAGGTTCTTTTCAAAATCAAGCCATTAAATTGAGGGGGCTAAGTTAAGATGATTTGGCGATGCGGGGAATTATGTCCATCAAGTCCATCGCTCCCTAAGCCCAAGTTCCGTTACTTTTGTTCCGCAACAAAACACTGTACCTGAAAATGCTTGACTTCAACCGCATCCTGCAAAACGAAGAAACCCTCGACCCCGAAAACTGGGACGACATGCGCCGCCTCAGCCACCAGATGGTGGACGACATGATGGACTATCTCCAGCATATCCGACAAGCACCCGTCTGGCGAAAGCCAACCGAACTAGCGAAAGCCAACCTCAAAAAAGACTTGCCTACGGCACCGGAAGACCCCTCTAGCATTTACGAAGGCTTCAAGTCTGACATCCTGCCTTTTACGAAGGGTAATATCCACCCCAGGTTTTGGGCGTGGGTGCAAGGCACGGGCACCCCGCTGGCGGTGCTGGCCGAACTGTTAGCCGCCACCATGAACCCCAACGTGGCCATCGGTGACCACGCCGCCATGTACGTGGACCAGCAGGTGATTGATTGGTGCAAACAGATGCTTGGTTACCCTGCCGAAGCCAGCGGCATATTGGTCAGCGGCGGCTCCATCGCCAATATCACGGCGCTCATCGTAGCCCGGAATGCCTACCAAGTGAAGCTCAGAAAAGAAGGGCTGCACGCCGTCCCCGGTCAAATGGTGCTTTACGCTTCTTCGGAAACGCATAGCTGCAACGTGAAAGCCGCCGAGGTCATGGGCCTTGGCAGCAATGCCGTCCGCAAGGTGCGGGTGAATGGCCAGTTCCAAATGGACATGGACGATCTACGCCAGCGCATCGCCGAAGACCGTGCAGCGGGACTGCACCCGTTCTGCGTGGTGGGAAACGCAGGTACGGTGAACACAGGAGCCATTGACCCACTGGCCGAAATCGCTGCCATTTGCGAAGCGGAAAAACTCTGGTTCCATGTGGATGGAGCGTTCGGCGCACTAGCCAAACTGGTTCCCGAATATGAGGCAGCACTCAAGCCCATCGAACAGGCGGACAGTCTGGCTTTCGACCTTCACAAATGGATGTACATGCCCTACGAGGTGGGCTGTTTTTTGGTGAAAAACGCCGAAATGCACCGCAGTGCTTTTGCTTCGCAACCGAGCTATTTGCTGAGTCACGAGCGAGGCCTCGCCGCTGGCCCTGACCCCTACGGCAACTATGGCATGGAACTTTCGAGGGGATTCAAGTCGCTCAAAGTTTGGATGTCGCTCAAGGAGCATGGTATCGAGAAGTTCCGCAGGCTCATCCGGCAGAACATAGCACAGACGTTTTACCTCGAAAGTTTGATCAAAAAGGCACCGCTGCTCGAACTCGCAGCGCCCGTCACGATGAACATCGCCTGCTTCCGTTTCAAGCCAAACGAGGGCATGGACACCGAAGCACTCAACCATTTAAACAAAGAAATACTGATGCGGCTGCACGAGCAGGGGCTTTCGGCCCCGTCTAGCACGGTCATCGGTGGCAGTTATTATATCCGAATGGCGAATGTCAACCACCGCAGCCGGAAGGACGACTTCGAGGCGCTGGTGGCCGACACGCTCCGCCTCGGCGCTGAAATCATGGAAAGCTAATGGCTGGACTCTACCTACATATTCCGTTTTGCAAGCAGGCTTGTCACTATTGCAACTTCCATTTTTCCACTTCCCTGAAAATGAAGGACGAAATGGTGGCTGCCATCCTGCAGGAATTGGCCCTGCAAAAAGACTACCTCGAAGGTGAGCCACTCGAAACGATTTACTTCGGCGGAGGGACACCTTCGTTGCTTGACCGCCGTGATTTGGATTTGATTTTTGGTGAAATTTACAAGCATTTCCCCGTTTCGGCACAGCCGCTGGAAGTGACATTGGAAGCAAACCCAGACGACCTTACTCCACTGAAAATCAATGAATTGCGACAAACTCCTGTAAATAGATTGAGTATCGGCGTCCAGTCTTTTTCGGAGGAAGACCTGCGCTTCATGAACCGAGCGCACAATGCATCGGAGGCTTTGACTTGTATTCAAAATGCCCAGCAGGCGGGCTTCGAGAACCTGTCGGTTGACCTGATTTACGGTTCGCCGACTACTTCGCATGGGCAATGGGCGAAGAATTTAGAAACGGTTCTTGACCTAAAAATCTCGCATCTCTCCAGCTACTGCCTTACTGTGGAGCCGAAGACGGCACTCGCCCACCAGATAAAAAAAGGTACTGCCCGACCTGTT
>JAHEAS010000587.1 GCA_024642645.1 Saprospirales bacterium
TTCTGGGTTATTTCAAGGAAGTAGTTGCCTACACCGTTCTGGGAGATATCCACGCTGTCACTGAAATTACCGTTGAAATTACCCAAGTCATACTCATAAAGCACCCTTCCAGAGAGATTGTAAATACGGACAAGTGTGTTACCGCTACCGGACAAAAAGAAGGACAAGTCAAAAAGGCCGGTTTGATTGTCAGGTACTAGTCTTAAATTCTCAACTGGCAGGTTACTGGCTGATGAAAGTTGGACACCCTTGCTACGCAATGAATTCGATTCATCGGCTGAAATACCATCAAAAAAGGTTTTCACATTTTCGATGTTCACCCTAGGAGTCGTTGAAGAAATAGCTACATTCTCCTCCCAACCTCTTCCGTTTCTGATTTTGGGCATGGTAGAAATCACAACAGTTGCCTTGCCTCCACAGTCACAATCTGCACAGTTTTTAGTTTGTGCATAGCTTTTTATTGGCTTGGATGCTTTCATTTCATTGCCCTTTCTGATGAAATTTACACTTATGTTTTCTCCTGGCTTGAGCATGCTAATGGCATTGGTCACATCTTCCCAGTCCACCATTTGATAGCCGTTTATATGTGTTAGAACATCACCTTCCTGTAACCCCAACTCAGTGGCAGTAGATCCTTTTACCGGTAAAATGGCAATTCCATCCGCATTCTCACCTCCTCCTTTAATGATGCCTAGAAACGGGTCTTGGCAACTGTTCATTTCAGCCTTTTCTACGGCAAACGGGGTGGTAAATGTGATAGAAGCTTTGGATTTTTGACCTTTCCGGATAAAGTGAACAGTGGCTGTCTGGCTGGGGCTAAACTTTTTCATGACAATGCCCAGGTGCTGCTCAGCACCAACTCGATATTCATCAAATCCATAAATATAATCGAATGGCATAAGCCCTGCCCGCTCTGCACCGGAGTTGGGAATAATCCCCGTGATATAGGCTCCAAATTGATTATCAAAGCCAAGTCTCTTTGCTTTTTCCGCTGAAATCATTTCTGTATAAATTCCGATAAATGCTCGATTTTCATCCTGTTCTTCCTCCTGGTCCCAATTATCGGCTAAAACCCCGTACACATTGTTCATTTCGCCCCAATCAATGCCCAAGTTCCAGTTCCCATGGTCGGCATTTGGATAAACTGTTTCATAAGCTTTGACTGTGCCCTTAGCAGAAAGTGCCTTTTCATCTCTCAAAAAATTAACTTCTATGGCCTCTCCTGGCTTAGTGTTTTGCACAGCAATGGTAACATCATCCCAATCCAGTACCGGATAACCATTGATGGATGTGATGACATCGCCGATTTTCAAACCCATTTCTTCAGCAGTAGATTTTTCGACAATATCAACTGCAACACCATTAAAATCTTCGTCATTTTCATCATCTGTTGGACTGACACCTAGGAAGGGTTGTTCAGAATCAGTGTCGTAAAAATTAGCATTGTAACTGGCGAGTTTGACCTGGGTTGTCCTTTTTTCACCTTTTCTGATAAAATGCAAGGTTATCTCATCGCCTGGCTCAAAATCTTCCAAAATATCAGAAAGGTTTTGGTTCTTGCTAGTGCGTTGCTCATTCACACCGTAGATATAATCGAAGGCTTGAAGCCCAGCCTCGGCAGCAGATGACGCTGCCATTACCTTTGAGACATAGCTTCCATAGTGGTTTTGAAAGCCCAATTTTTCAGCTTTTTCAAATGAGATGTTGAGTGATTCGATTCCAAGGAAGGCCACTTCTGGACAAATTACAAAGCTTATTGCTTGGCCAAACTCGTTCAAGTTGCCCGGCCAGACTTTGTTCCACCTTGCCTCCCACCCCTCACCCACTTGTTCAGCGTGGGCCCCGATTCGTGCGAATCGGGTTTCCCAAATCGCAGCTTTTTCTTCAGTTTTAGTTTCTATTATATCGGCAAAATCTTCAACCCTATCGGTCAAATACTCCCACTTAGTTTCAAAGTTGGTGCCGCCCGATTGAGCAAACAAAGGGTTGAATAAAAGGAATGCAAGCATTGGGATTGGAAAAATCTTCTTCATCATTTTCTTTTAGAAATGTTCATTCACCCTGCCGTTTAGATGGCATTTGTGAACATAAAAATATTTTAGTTTCAAAATCAAATGGACAGCGTTTGAATACAAATGTTGCATACCATTGTGGTTAACTCCCATGTATTTTTGCCAAAAAATTCAAAATCATCACAATGCCGAATAATTGGAAATCCTGTCTCCCAACTACTAAGTTGGCCTTTTTCCTGATTGCAACAATTTTTATCGCTGCATGCAGCACCACAAAACCCACCAAACCTGACGAGTATTACAACAACCTCAACCTCGAACCGGAGCCTTCGGTCATTAACATTCCACTCAAGTTTTACAAATCAGAATTGTTGAAGGCCATGAACGACCAGATTGGCGACATGCTTTACGAAGACAACAACCTGAAGGATGACGGCCTTGCCATTCGGGCAAAAAAGCGGGAAAACATCACGATTGACATCAACGCTCAGGAAATCAAATACCGAGTACCCGTAGACCTTTGGATAAAAAAAGACCTGATGGTCTCCACCGTGGAGGGTGAAGGGTCTTTGGCCTTGGAGTTCAGCACCCGCTACAATATCAAGCCGGACTGGTCGCTCGAAACGATTACCACGCTCACCACCTACAAATGGCTCAGGGAACCGGTGATAAAACTTGGCTTTGTCGACCTGCCCATCACACCCATTGCCAACCTGGTCATCAACCAGACACGCACGACTTTCGCCAAGTCCATTGATGATGAGGTGAAAAACCTTTTCGACCTTAAAAAGGAAATGGAACGGACCTGGAAGGAAATGCACGACCCTTTCCAATTGTCGGAGGAGTACGCCACTTGGCTGCTGCTCAACCCTCAGTCAGTGAGCATGACCCCTTTCAAGTCGAATGGGAACACGGTGGAAAGCACGGTGGTGGTGGTCACGAAGCCACAGATTTCTTTGGGCGACAAGCCATCGACTAGCAATATTGGCAAGTTACCGGACTTTGGATATGCTGCGGAAGGTGCGGACAATTTTTCACTCTTTCTCGATACCGAAGTGCCCTTCAAAGAGGCCGAGCGGCTTTCCAAGCAGAACATGGTGGGCGAGGTTTTTTCTTACAAAAACAAGCAGGTGCGGGTGGAGGACATGGGCCTGTATGGCCAAGGCAATAAGCTGGTGGTGCGTACCAACCTCAAAGGAAGTTACAATGGCGATGTGTTCCTAATCGCTGAGCCGGTGTACGACGCCAAG
>JAHEAS010000588.1 GCA_024642645.1 Saprospirales bacterium
CCGCAGGGTCATCGAGTACTTCGATGGGGTAGTTGGGTTCGTCGCAGTTGTGGTCCCAAATGATGATTTTAGTGGAAATTCCCGCCGCCTGGAAGGCTGGGCCGAGGTGGTTTTTAATAAAATCCGCTTGCTGTGTTGACGACATTTCCATGCTCGGGTTGTTGCCGCCGTGGTGCGGTTCGTTTTGGATAGTGACTGCGTCAATGTTGATGCCATGCGCTTTGTAGGCTTGAATGTATTTCACAAAATACTGGGCATAGACACCGTAGTGTTCTGGTTTCAAATTGCCGCCCTTGCTGCTGCCGTTGGTTTTCATCCAAACAGGCGGACTCCATGGCGACCCCATTAGCTTGATGGCAGGATTGATGGAGAGGATTTCCTTCAAAATGGGAATCAAATGCACTTCATCTTTAGCAATGCTGAAATGCTCCAAAGTCGGGTCGGTCTGGCCAGCTGGTAAGTCGTCGTAGCTGAACACCTCGGCATCCAAATCGGAGGCCCCGATGCTGAGACGTAGGTAGCTGACACCGATGGAATTGCCTTCTTTTTCGAAAAATTCATCCAGCAAAGTAACCCGTTCGGTGGTCCCCATCCCTTTAAGGAGCGTAGCACTTCCTCCGGTCAAAGTAAACCCGAAGCCCTCGATGGGTTGCAGTTGCTGTGCAGCGTCAATTTGGATGGTCTGGAAACGGTCATCCTTGCCTGATGCGAAGTCCAACGTCTTTTTGTAGAGCAGGCTGGTCTGGTCGGCTGAAGTAGTCCATATCTCCACAGGGCCTACGGCTGGAGGAGTAATGATGGGGTCGTCCTCGCTTTTGGACTTGCAAGATAATATGCTGATTGACAGCAGTATAGGAAGTAATTTAAGCATGTTGTCAACTATTAAAATAATTCAAGTTGCGGATAATTTAAGACTTGAGTTGGTTGATGGAGTTTATGAGGTTGATAAGGGTTGATTTTATCCCCAAGCTGATGAATATCAACCCTTATCAACCAGCATCCGAAACTCAGATTAAAACGTCAATGTCATTATTGAATGAGCCGGACTAACCGTCTCTGCCGCCTTACCGTTCATCCAAAGTCGATAGCTAATTTTTTCATCCGTTTTGTTCATCACTACCACGGCAATACTCCCATCGGGGTTCTGAAAAGCCGTAGTCAGCAGCTGTGCCCGGCTCGATGAGCTAACGATGCGCCTCGCCCCCGGCTTGATGAACTTGGAGAAATGGCCTATGTAAAAGTACGAGTTCATGTAGGTCAGTGTGCCCTCCTTCGTCTTGGCGTGAACGGGTGCAAAACAGAAATTGCCGACGTGGTTTGGGCCGCCTGTTTCATCGAGGAGGATGTTCCAGTCCGTCCAGGCCACGGCGCCGTTGTTAAAGTCCTGAATCATGTTTTCGCCGTAGCGCTCACCCCATTTCCACTGGTTGATGGTCTCCCAGGCGAACGGGAAGTTGCAGGCCTCTGTCAGCATCAGGTTTTTATCAGGAAATGATTCGGAAACCCGCTTCACATTGTCGAATTGCAAACCGCCGTTCCAGTCTTCATACCAGTGGAAGCCGATGCCCCAAATGTATTTGGCGGCTTCGGGGTCGTGGAGGTAAGTGCTGGCCCGCTGGTAAATCAGGTCCCGGTTGTGGTCCCAAGCGATGAGTTTTTTGCTGCCAAGGCCATTGCGTTGCAACGTCGGGCCGAGGCTTTTTTTGATAAAATCCCGCTCCTCTTCTGCGGTGTAAATGCAGGACTCCCAAGTCTGCTTGGCCATCGGTTCGTTCTGTACAGAAAGCCCCCACACTGGAATGCCTATTTTTTCGTAAGCCTGAATAAACTTGACATAGTAATCCGCCCACGCATCGTAATATTCCGGCTTGAGGTGACCGCCTTGCAGCATATCGCCGTTGTCCTTCATCCAAGCTGGAGGACTCCACGGGCTTACAAAAAAGTCCAAGTGCCCAGCCATATCCATCGCCTTTTTGATGAATGGGATTTTATATTTCTCATCGTGTGCGATGTTGAAGGTCTTCAGGTTTTTGTCACCATCGGCAACATACGTGTACATGTCGCTGGAGAAGTCGCAACTGTTGATGTTCGTGCGAGCGAGGGTGTAGCCGATGCCTTTTTCTTTGTCAAAATAGGCGGTGAGCACCTCTTTTTGCTTATCGGCTGGCAGCTTGGCAAACGTTTCCGCCGAGGCGTCCGTCAACGCACCGCCGATGCCGAGGAAAGTCTGAAATGTTTCCGAAGGGTCAACGAACACGCATGGCTGGTTTTCAAACGGTTGCCCGAAGGGAGCAAATTCCAGTGTGCCGCTTGGAGTTAGCCGGTTGGGGCTGCCTTCAGCGGTGAGGTAAACGGTGACTTTTTGGCTGAATGCGGTTATTGAGGCAAGCAGGAAAAGGGTCGTTAGTAAATTTCTCATGGCAAATATTTAAACAGTGAAGGCCGGAGAAAATGAGATACACAGAGAAGCACCCGTGTGCCTTGTTTTCTCCGGCTCTCCTTGTTGAAAAAAATCATTTCAATATCCATCGTTCTGCACCAGCTTCGAGTTCTTGTCCAACTCTGCTTGTGGTATCGGCCAAACGAGGCGCTGCGGCGTGATGACGTAACCAATTGGCTGGCCTGTGTGGTCAATCGTTTGGCTCATCACTTCAGCGGCACGGCCTGTGCGTTTGAGGTCAAACCAGCGGTGCGCCTCGAAAGCCAATTCAAGCCGGCGCTCCTTTTCAATGGCGAGACGGAGGTCAGCTTGAGTACTGGCAGATGTAGGGTTCAGGTTTACCCGGTCACGGATTTGGTTGACGATGGCGGCAGCGCCGGGCTGGTCGCCAAGTTCGTTCATTGACTCCGCTTTCAGCAGCAGAATATCAGCCAAGCGGATGAAAATATAGTTCTGGTCGCTGCCCTCCTGGAAGTTGTGCCATTTGTTGATGAACGGGTACTGCGTTTGGGGATAGTGCTCATCCGACCATTTTCCAGAAACATCCTGAAACGTAATGGAAGCGTTCTTCCGAATCATGTCGCCCTCGGCATCGAAAGCTGCGATGAGGTCGTTGCTGGGCAGGTTGAATTTTTTCCAATCCAATCCACGAAAAATCTTCGTGCCCCAGTTACCATCCGCAGTGCCGCCATCGTAGTTGATTTCAAAAATGGATTCAGCGGAGTTCTCATTGGCGTTGTCCCAAAGGCCGTCGTAGCTGGGCAGGAGCGAGTAGCCTCCGGCAATGACGGCATCGCAATATTGGCTCACCTTTGTCCAA
>JAHEAS010000037.1:0-4985 GCA_024642645.1 Saprospirales bacterium
ATAGGTAAAAGAACCAGCACCAGTACTGTTAGCTACACCGCCCAAGCAGTTTGCTCCAGCAGGAGGACAAGCACTGTGCAAGGAAAGTATCTTCCATGAAGAAGCCGCGGAAGGTCCAAGCGTGAACTGCCAGGAAACTGGTGCATTGCTGATGGTGAACTGGTAAACGTAGTCTTCACCACCGCCATAGCTGCTGCTGACGCAGGTAGCATAGCCTGCTGCATAGTCATTGACAGTGCCACAGGTGGTTTGAGCACCACTACTGAAAGGAAGACTTCCTATCACAAATGGTGCAGCGCAAGTATTTTGACCAATGACAGGTTGAATTGAAAACAGTAAACTGACAGTCAAAAGTAGTAATGCAGCAGTTTTTCCGGCAGAATTCGCCATCACGTTCGCTGCCGAGCGAATTAATCGAGACATCCGTAGTGCCTTGCAATTGAATCGCTCAATGTTGAATTGAAGCGTAGTAATTTTTTTCATGCTAACAAGATTTTAGAATTAAAGAATTTGTTATAGGTAGATGATGATAAGACCCTAACCGCAACAAATGCGATTAAGGTGGGTTGTTAATAATTTGGCCACAGCAACTTTGCTGTTTTTACCTCGATATATTTGATTCCAAAGCGGTTTGAAGGAAGGATGTAAAAACCTTAAAGTCAAGCAAATTTAACTTAACAATTTGAATTCTGTTAACTATTTCAAGAAAATAAAAAAAGTCTCTAGATTTGAATGAATCGATGCACTAATAACTCCTATTTTGCCAGCTGTAGATACAGAAAATATGTTTCGAAAATCAATCGAAGACCAGCAGTTTGATGATATAAATCACTCGGAAAAACCATTGGAAATGGCGGAGTACGAGAACTGCCAATTCAACAACTGCCAGCTTTCTGGGGCCAACCTATCTGAGCTTTTCTTTGTGGATTGTGTTTTAGAAAATTGTGACCTAAGCAATGCCCAACTGAATGGCACTTCGTTCAAATCGGTGAGGTTTAAAAACTGCAAACTCCTCGGATTGCATTTTGACGACTGCAACGGCTTTCTGCTCTCGTTCAGTTTTGAAAGCTGCCAACTCAATTTTTCAACATTTTACAAACTGAAACTGAAAAATACCCAATTCTTGGACTGCCAACTGAAGGATGTGGACTTCATCGAAGCTGACCTTACCAACGCCGTTTTCAAACGTTGTGACCTGCAAAATGCTGTGTTCGAAAATACCAATCTTGAATTCACAGACCTCCGAACCGCTTTCAATTTCTCCATTGACCCCGCTAAAAACCGGGTACGAAAAGCAAAGTTTTCTTCGCAAAACATTGTAGGGCTACTGGATGCCTTCGATATCACGATTGAATGATGAGTTGGCTGGCAGGCACTTTTTTTTGAAAATATTCATTTCAAATCGAACCGCAATATTTTCATCCACCCAAATTACGCCGTTCATCGAATTTTAACCACGGCAGCCATAAAATTGAGTAAGTTTGTCACCATGGAAATACTTAATAATCTAGAACCGCTACTCAAGACTTTTTGGTATGTCGCCATACCAGCAAGCCTGATATTTGTCATCCAAAGCATATTGGCATTGGTTGGTGCTCATGCTTCTGAAGGGCTAGATGCAGATTTCGACACTCATACTGATGGAGACAGTGATGGAGATGGCTTTCACCTTTTCTCCTTCCGTAATTTCATTAATTTTCTATTGGGATTTAGTTGGACAGGTATTTCTTTTTATGGCATAATCAATAGCCAATTTATGCTCATAGCATTAGCTTTATTGGTGGGGGCAATATTCGTTTGGTTATTCTTTATCATTATATCGCAATTACAACGATTAGCAGAGGACAACTCTTTCCAGTTAATTGATACAATAAATAAAGAGGCAGAAGTTTATTTAAAAATACCTGCAAAAAAACAAGGTATGGGTAAAATATTAGTTAGTGTAAAAGGGGCAATACATGAACTTGAAGCAGCAACCACTGGAGTAGAAATTCCTTCTGGAACCGCCGTCATTGTTACGGAAATAGACAGCAACCAACTCATCATCGTAAAACCATTATAAAATGCAACCAATCATTATTATTGTCGTGGCAGCCATCGTGGTGTTTGTCACATTTATTGCCTTAATATCGAGATATAAAAGATGCCCATCTGATAAAATTCTCGTAGTATATGGCAAGACAGGTGGCACCTCTGCAAAATGCATACACGGCGGTGGCGCCTTTGTATGGCCCGTCATTCAGGACTTTGCATATTTGGATTTAAAACCATTATCCATTGAAGCCAATTTGACAAATGCCCTTAGCCGCCAGAACATCCGGGTCGATGTCCCATGCCGTTTTACCATTGCTATTTCCACAGAACCTGACAGCATGAACACAGCAGCCGAGCGCCTTCTGGGCTTGACTCATGAGGCCATTCAAGAATTGGCAAAGGACATACTTTTTGGCCAGCTGCGCTTGGTTATTGCCACTATGACCATCGAAGAAATCAACTCTGACCGGGATAAATTCTTGGAGAACATTTCCAAAAACGTGGACAGTGAGTTGAAAAAAATCGGCCTCAAACTCATCAACGTTAACGTGACCGACATCAAAGACGAGTCTGGTTATATCGAAGCTTTGGGCAAGGAGGCTGCCGCAAAAGCCATCAACGAAGCCAAGGTCTCCGTTGCGGAGCAAGAAAAAATAGGTGAAACAGGCAAAGCCCTCGCCGACCGAGAAAAAGACACCCAAATCGCAGAGACACACCGGGACCGGGACGTAAAAATTGCCATCACAAAAAAAGACAAGGAAGTCAGCATCGCCGCCGCCGCCAAGGACGAAGCCATTGGCCGAGCGGAGGCCGAACGGGACACTCGTGTAAAAACCTCTGAGGCAAATGCCATCGCCATCCGGGGAGAGAACGAGGCTAAAATTGCCATTGCTAATTCCGATGCGCTTCGCCGGGAAAAGGAGGCCGAATCGAACCGGGTAGCCATCACTGCCGAGAAAGTTCAACAAGCAAGGGCAATGGAGGAAGCTTATATGGCGGAGCAAAAGGCGGAGTTAGCCCGTTCGGAACGGGAACGTTCGACCCAAATTGCCAACATCGTCATCCCTGCCGAAATTGCCAAACAGCGTGCTATCATTGAGGCGCAGGCAGAAGCCGAGCGCATCCGTGAGAACGCCAAAGGTGAGGCAGATGCCATCTACGCCAAGATGGAAGCCGAGGCAAAGGGACTTTACGAGATACTGACCAAACAAGCTGAGGGCTACAAAGAAGTAGTGGCTGCTGCTGGTGGTGACCCAACTCAAGCATTCCAATTGCTCCTCATTGAGAAACTACCTGAACTGGTCAGAACGCAGGTGGAAGCCGTCAAGAACATCAAGATTGATAAAATTACCGTCTGGGATTCTGGCAATGGGGGTGAAAATGGCAATTCCTCCACCGCCAATTTCGTCTCGGGCATGATGAAGACAGTGCCACCATTGAACGACCTATTCAACATGGCAGGTTTGAACCTGCCGAATTATCTGAAAGGAGCGGAAAAAGTCGAAGAACCGACGGAAAGTAAACCTGAAGAATAAGGGATATGCAAGTGGCACCTTTTTGAAAATGGTGCCACTTGCATTAATTCAAATCAACGAGACATTGGTAATGAATGCAACTACACAAATAGCAAAGCAACTAAGAGAAGTCTATTTCGGTGGCAACTGGACTTCATCGAGCTTAAAGGATACTTTATCGGACATTACTTGGGAACAAGCAACTACTCGAATTTATGATTTGAATACTATCGCAACCCTTCTTAATCACTTGACATATTATGTAGGGAAAGTTTCAAAAGTATTGCAAGGAGAACTGCTCAACGCCAAGGATGCACACAGTTTTGAACACCCACCCATCCAATCCCAAGCGGATTGGGAAAAAATATTGACGCTGGTTTGGGCTGAAGCTGAAGCCTTTGCCAGCCTGATTGAACAATTGCCAGAGCCCAATCTTTGGGAAGATTTTACAGATAAGAAATATGGAAATTACTACCGCAACCTTCATGGCATTATTGAGCATATCCATTACCATTTGGGGCAAATTGTCGTGATTAAAAAAATACTTTTGCAGTCAAAGGTGACACCTACGGGAATGAAGGTTAAACCATCAACCTAACGACCACCTCCGTGCCTGTCACCTCGCCATCTTCGCTAGTCATCTGCCGCATTTTCGCTAAATCCCAACTCATTCTTCATCAACTCCAACCGCTCTCGTGTCTCAGCAATGTCCACCGATTGTCGGTCGGAATCCTGTCCCACCTTCCTTCCTTGCGACTGGTCAATGCCAATGCCGTTGTCCCGGATGACCACTTCCAGTAGGTTTTCTTTTTCATAAAAATGTAGTGCTATCAGCCCTTTCTTACCAGATAATGGCCCAATTCCGTGAAGGATGTCATTCTCAACAAACGGCTGCAATAGCATTGGCGGTATTTCCAAATCAGGGCTTTCGATACCGCTGGCGTCTAGTTCAAAATCGAATTTCCCCTCCCGACAAAACTGTTCCATCTCAAGGTACTGACGGAGCGTTTCTACCTCCTTATCCAAAGGGATGAAGGGCTGCCGGCTATTGTCCAAAACGGCCCGCATCAGCCGTCCAAATTTGAGGATATACTGCCTAGCACTATCCATATTGCCCGCAGAGACCAGGCTTTGAATGCTGTTTAAGGCATTGAAGATGAAATGCGGGGTCATCTGCAATTGCCTGGACTTCTGCTCCAAAATGAGCAAGCGGTTTTGCAGTTCAAGTTGCTCCCGTTCTTGTGCCGCCTTCTGCTTCACCTGTCGAATGCGCCATTTGAAAAGTCCAAAAAGCAGCAACCCCAGTACCCCAACTGTGGCCAATCGGAACCACCAGGTTGCCCAAAAAGGAGGTTGGATAGTGAAAGCAACTACCATCGGCGGACTCGTCATTCCATCTTCGTTCCTTGCTCGAAGACGGAACTGATAATCACTGGG